>JAITVU010000235.1 GCA_031285645.1 Oscillospiraceae bacterium
GAAGACGTCGAGCGCCTCTTCGTACTGTTCAAGCGGAAAACGGTGCGTAACCAAGGTGTCGCCCTTAATAATGCCCCGGCTGATCATCGAGATAACCTTTTCCGAAACTCCCGGATTGGCCCGCGAGCCGTGGATGGAAATTTCGTTGCTGATGAGATCAACTAGATTGGGGAATTTGAGCTCGGTGTCGTGATAATGGCCAATCAAGCCGATTCTTCCGCCGCGCTTTACCATTTTAACCGCCTGTACCGGAGCAACCGACGCGCCTGAGCACTCAAACACCTCGTCCACGCCAAAGCCGTTCGTAATGCGCCGTACCGCCTCGACCGGATCCTCTTCGTTGATATCCACGGCATAATCGACACCAATCCTGACGGCGTTTTGCAGACGGCTGCCCCTGCCGATCATAATGGCATTTGCGGCGCCAAGGCCTTTGACAATCTGCATGGCAGCGACGCCCGCAGGTCCCGGGCCGATGACAGCAACCGTACCAGACGGTGTAACGCCCACAAGCTCGATGCAGTGCATGGCTACACCGCAGATGTCAGAGAGGGATGCGTGCTCAAAGCTTAGGCTGTCGGGAATTTTGTGGATGGACTTGGTCGTATATGCATTGTATTCGCAGTTGGCCCCATTGAAGTTAAAGCCGTAGTGACGGGCGCCGGTCTCCGGCTTGCCGTAATTGAGGCAGATGGTATAGTTGCCAGACAAGCAGTTTTTGCAGTATCCACAGCCGGAGTGCGCTTCACCGGCCACCCGGTCGCCTATCTGGAAATCCGTGACGCCCTCGCCGAGCGCGACAACCTCCCCCGCCCATTCGTGTCCCAGAATGTGCGGAAAATTTTGCGGCCATTCGCGCGGCCGCTCGCCGCGAATAATCTGCGGGTCGCTGCCACAAATCGCCACCGCTTTAATTTTGCACAGCACTTCGTTTTTGGCGGGAACAGGCACCGGGATTTCCCGCAGCTCCAAGCGGTTATATGCGGTTAGCAGAACCGCCCGCATTGTCTTTGGAATTGTATGATTCATAGTTGCCTCCAAATGTCGCGCTTATGCGTTCATCGCTTTTTCGGCCGAGGATGCAATCGCATCCGCGTCGATGCCGTATTCGTGCATCATATAGCCCAGCGTCGCGGTTTCTCCGAAATGATCCTGCAATCCAAGGCGGATCAGCTTCGCTGGGAACTGTGCGCAGAGCACCTCCGCGACCGCGCCGCCGAGTCCGCCAATCACGGAATGGTTCTCCACCGTAATAAGGAGTCTTGTCTGCTTCGCGGTTCGAATTAGCTCCTCTGTATCCAGCGGCTTTACTGTCGGCATGTGGATGTGCCGCACACCGATTCCAAGCTCGTTTAGCATGGCGGTCGCCTTGACGCCCTCGGCAGTTGCGATACCGCAGGTAATCAAGCCGACATCCGCGCCATCGCTGAGTACAATCGCTTTGCCGGGCTTAAATACGGAATCCTCCGGCAAAAAGGTAGGAAACACGCCCTTGTTGGATCGAATATATACCGGGCCGTCGTATTCGGAAGCGAAACGCAGCACCGCGGCAAACTCATTTGCGTCGCCGGGGTCAATAACGAGGAAGCCCGGCATGGCGCGGTAAATTGCCAGATCGCTGACGGAGATGTGTGTGCCGCCGTTTTTTTCGCTGGTCAGCCCCGCGTAGGTACCAACTACCTTTACGTTGTATTTGTTGTACGCGATTGAGTTCATGGCCTGATCGCAGGCCCGCTGCGCCATAAAGCAGGCAAACCCTGAGACAAAAGGAATCTTTCCCATTGCAGCAAGACCGGCGGAAAAACTCAGAGCGTCCTGCTCGGCAATGCCGACATTGAACATGCGCTCTGGGAAAGCCACCTTGAAAACCGCGCTTCCGGAAGCCTTCATCAGGTCGGCCTCCACTACGACAATGTTGGAATTCTCTTTTGCAAGCGCGGTTAAAGTTGCGCCATACGTAGCGTTCGTGTCCCTACGCTCCCCGAATTCTATCATTGCTTCGACACCCCTTCCAAGTCCGCGACACCCTGCGTGTATTGCTCCGGCGTAATCTGCCCGCTGTGCCATTTGTACTCGTTTTCCATGAAGGAGACGCCTTTCCCCTTGACGGTATTTGCAATAATCACGCTCGGCTTGCCGGTAGCTTTTTTCGCTGCCGCGACAGCGCTTAGGATCGCTTCGGTGTCGTGGCCGTCAATCGTCTGCACATGCCAGCCGAAAGCGCTCCACTTGTCGGCCAGCGGCTCCAGCGCCATGATATCCTCGGTTGTGCCGTCAATTTGATTGCGGTTGCGGTCCACAAACGCGATCAGATGATCCAGCCTGTAATGCGACGCGGTCATTGCCGCCTCCCAGACCTGACCCTCGTCCAGCTCGCCGTCACCCATCAATACATATACATAGCAGTTGTTTTGATCAAGCCTTGCCGCGGAGGCCATGCCGCAGGCGACGGAAATCCCTTGCCCGAGCGGGCCGGAGGAGTACTCGATTCCCTGAACCTTTAACCGATCCACATGCTTGGGCAGGCTGCCGCCGTCCTGATCGAGTTCAGCAAGGCGCGCGGGGTCTATGTAACCTAGCTTCGACAGAATTACGTACAGAGGCGGACCTGCGTGGCCTTTCGCGAGGATGAACCGGTCGCGCTCCGGCCACTCCGGCTCCCCCTGTTTTAGTTTCATAATATCAAAATGCAATGCGGTTAGAATCTCGATTGCCGAAAGCGAGCCGCCATAATGACCGCCGCCTGCGTTGTAGATGGCCTCGAAGGTTTTGCGCCGGATTTCCTGTGCTTTATTCTGCAATCTAACCATAATTTCACTCCTAAGAACCGAGATTTAAGCCAGATTATGTGCGGGTATCAATTGGGCGATTGCCGCGACAAGCTTCGGTTCTCCCGCCTGTCGCGGCAATCACAATCAGCCAATCTTGTATGTATCGGCCGCCCGCAGGTTTGCTTTTAAATTGTCGATGGGTACCTGATTGACCGATCCCCCTGGCGCTAACACCAGCTTGGTTTTGCCGCCAAAGTATTGCAGCTTCTCCATGCAATGGTTATAGGTTTCCTCCTCGGTAAGGCTCTGCAGCTCCACCGGGTTGAGTCCGCCCATCAGCGATACCTTCCCCTGAGTCCTTTCCAGCGCCTTTAACGAATCGATGGCGGGTGCATATTGCCACGCGTCCCAGCCCGCTTCCTCGATCTGGTCTAACAGATGTTCCGCCGACGCATCGTTGTGAAGCCAGCGCTGTACGCCCGGGAACTCTTTAAAGATCATCCGGTAATATGGAACCACCCACTCGCGGTACTGATCCGGACTGAGGAAAGATGAAATGTCGTCGGCAACCAGAATATGGTGCAACTGGCCGCCCATCATTTTCTCTGCCGCTTTCAGGAATCGAATGCACGTTTCGGTGCATACTTCCAACAAAGCTTTTGCCTTATCCTCCTCGACGAGAATGTCCATGCACATGTCGGAAATTCCCCGCAGCTGTGCAGCTACGGTAAACGGCCCGTGCATAACCGGCGGGTTCACCTTTAAATCGGCGGGAGCGTGCTGCAGCATATACTCCAGAGATTCGAGAGCCCGGCGCATGTAGTTGTCGCCATAGGGATCGCCCGGCTTGATTGCCAGCACGTCATCCAGTTCTTCAAGCTCCGCCGGTTTTACAGAGATAAAGCCATGTTCGTCAAAGATCACGCTTGCGCCCAAAGCACTGCACTCCGCAACCGCACCCTCGTCCGGGGCAAAGCTTCCGCAGCGCTCCAGCAGCTCCAAAACCTCAAGCTGAACATCAAAGGTCACTTTGGGATCGTGGAAATACGCATTCAAATCCACATGAGTAACGCTCTGGTAAAAAGGGTATGTGTAGTAAAAGAACACTGCATGCCCGTCACTTTCCTGTCCGGCGATGCTTTGCTTGAGGCGCATAAAGGTTCTGTCGCGCAGGGTTTGGCTTTTTTGTGGCGTAACCATAAATCGTATTCCCTCCGCTGTGTTGTCTACAGTCACTATTCAGTATAGGAAAGCTTGGGCAGCGCGTAGACGGATTTCCAACCGGGGGTGAACGGTTCTTTCAGGTAAGGAGCCATTTCCTCGCTGGTACGCAGAGTCATCTTCTCGGCGGGTGGCACAGTTCCGGCCGGGAATGCCTCCAAATATTCGTCAATCAGCAGCGCAAGATACTTCATAATCATGAGAACCGGGCGCTTGCCCTTGGACACAGTGGCCTTTGTGGAGTGGCCCACAACGCCCTCTGGCGTGGCGTACACCTCGTTGCAGGCGTGGCCCTCGCCCTCGCTCCAACGGGATGGACGGCGGAACGCGTCGACTGACGAGTCAAAATGTCCGCCGGGAAGAATGTCAACGGGGTCGGTATCGACAGCGTACTTCATATCCACCATCTCGGGGAACAAGAGCAGGCCGACCGAGGTTTCTGCTTCGTCCGCGTGGGTGAAGGAGGTCTCGTAATCGCCGCCGTCGCGGACGGTCGCAAACGCTTCACGAACAGCGCGATGCCAGTCGATGCAGCGGAAGATGCCCGGCAGCTGGTATTTCTTGCAGAAACGCTGCAACGCAGCCTCAATAACCCAGAACTGGCCATGGTTGTTTACGATAATCTGCTTGCGGTAACCGTCGTTCCACAGTCCAAGCATAACGTCCTCAAGCTGACCGATCACCGTTTCCTCATGCACGACGATCGTGCCCGGCATACCGATGTGGTGCAGCGGGTGGCAACCGTAGTTAAGCGGTGGCAACGCAATGCCGACGGGCCTGCCCTTCTTGGCGGTGTAGCGGCGCACGCCCTCGCAAATGCCGGTGACAAAGAATGTGTCCATGGCGCTGCAGGTGTGGTCACCGTGCATTTCGGAGCAGCCAACCGGAATCAGGACGACATCGTTCTTTTTCTTTTCTTCCAAAACCTGATGACGTATGGTGGACTGTATGTACATACCGGGTGCGCCCAACGCAGGGGGAGAGGGTACGCCAAATTCGGCGAGCATGGTGTCGAGCTCTGCTTCTGTTGCGTCCCAGACCTCTTTCTTCATCCGGCCTACCTTGGTGTCCTCAAAACTCATTTTTCCGTCGTTGCTCCAAATCAGTTTTGGAATGTCGTTTAATGCCATTGTTTTTTCCTCCTGTAAAATAGTAATAATTTCGTGTGCGAATTTTTTGTTAATATTCCCTTTATTAACCTCTCAAGACTTCTTGACAAGCGCAGCAACATAGATTACGCTGGTGACTACACAGTAAAATACCGAAAGGAGTGGGAAATAATGACAGCTGTTAACGTGATAGGGGCCGCAAAGAACTTTTATCCCGTCGGCTCAGGTTTTAAAGGACATGCACATCGTTATTATCAATTGTTTTATGTTGCTTCCGGGAATGTGAAAATTGTGATTGGCGAGCATGAATACCCTGCCTGCGAAAACAGCATGGTCTTTGCACAGCTTGATCAATACCACCGCCTGCAACAGATCAGCAAGGATACGGCAAAATTGTTTGATATCAAATTTTCGATATCAGACGAGACCCTGCATGCGCATGTACAGATGTTGCCACCGGTTATAGAGCTTTCGGACGCTTCTGTGCTGCAATACCTCGAAACGGCAAGAAATGAATTCCGGATGAAGCAGCCGTTTTTTAACCAGATTGCCAACGGCATCATAGAAGCTCTGCTGTGGAAGCTTATTCGGCTTCAGCAAAATGAGGTAGCCGCGCAACCTGCTCAATCGCTGATCAGGAACAAAACGCAATTTACGGGTCTTGCAAAGAAAATTGCGGATTATATAGATTCCAACTATTGTTGCGAGCTGTCCAACCAAAGTATTGCGGATGCGCTGGGATACAATAAAAATTATTGTTGCATTGCTTTCCACGAAAACAGCGGTCTTACGATCAGCGCGTACATCAATACCGTGCGCATTTATAGCGCGGTAAACGCGATCGCTTATACAGACCACGGTTTCCCTCAGATTGCGCAAGAGGTCGGGTTTAAAAACATTTATCATTTCAGCAGGGTATTTAAGCAGATTACCGGATATACGCCCTCCCAAGTTCGGGAATTGGAGAAAGAAGGCCTATACCACGACCGCCTGATAGAGCTTTTAGACCCATATCGTTTTGATGGCAGCGAGGTATAAACGTCTGAGCTTGAATGGCTCTGGAGGGTTTGAATATAAATGGTTACGTAGTCAATATGTTTCACAATCATCTTATCCCAGCCCAGCTATTTTGTCAATTTCTAAAAAACTACTATTTTTATCCTAAGGTCAGATTTTGTTTTTGTGGATAAAGGGAAGCTGTATTAATAAGCCAGAACCAAGATCTAGATAGAAAAAAAGCATACTTAATTGGGATAAAATACAAAAATGAAGAAAAACAGAAAATCATATTGACGTATATGATAATATATGCTATAACCTAATCACTGCAAATAAATGACTGTGGATTTACTCGGATGACTGCGCCATATCTTCTCATTAGGTAATATTTACTATAATTTCCTAGATGTGTACGTAGTCATTTTTTTCTAATTTTAAAACAAATTATACAGGTGAAAAAGACATATGCAAAGGAAAAAGAGCAAGAAATCAATACCCACAACGAATGCCGCAACTTCAATAGATGTTGCAAAGTTGGCAGGCGTGTCCCAGACATCTGTATCCAGAGTGTTTAACCGTGAATGGGACGACCGCGTCAGCGACGAGCTGCGAAATAAAGTCTTATGCGCCGCCGAGGAGCTGGGTTATTCCCCCAACGCAATTGCCCGCGGGTTGATTATACAGAAAACCGGTATAATCGGAATTGTCTTAGCAGACGAGTTTAGTGTATTTTATCATCACATACTCAGCAAGCTGACAAATGCTTTTCAACAGCATGATATGCGTGTCATGGCATTCAATATTGCCCCAGAAAATGACATCAACCAAATTATTACGCGGCTCAACCAATATCAGGTTGACGGCATCGTAATCACCAGCGCGGCAATGACACAGGTCATGTCCGAGCACTGGATTCAAAGCGGGTTGCCGTTGGTTGTGCTCAACGCGCATATGCCGGAAACCGTGTGCAACAGCGTTTATTGCGACAATTTTGGAGCCACCGGACAAATGGCTAAGCACCTTTACGAAACCGGCAAGAGAAAATTTGCTTATGTCAGCTCAGGCAGAAGCCGGTATTCGGATCACATACAGCGGAAACAGGGCTTTCTAAATGGCTTATCGCAATTGAACATCAATGACTGCAAGGTATTCGAGGGCGATTTTAGCTACGAATCCGGGTTGGAAGCGGGCCGTACGCTGTTTTCAGAAAATGATTTTCCCGATGCGGTTTTTTGCTGCGGTGAATTGATGGCCCTAGGCGTTATGGATGTTGTCCGCAATGAATTTGGGCTTCGCATTCCCGAAGACGTCGCGGTTGCAGGATATGACGATTCATTTGCGGCATCGCTTGGCAGCTACCAGCTAACAGCCGTGCATCAGCCAATGGATCGCATGGTAGCCGACACAACTGAATTGTTGCTGAATCAAATCAATGATGCAAGGCCGGCAACGAAAAGTATATGCGAACCGATGAGTATCATTATTCGCGGCTCCACGGCAAAATAGCAGGCAGCATTGTTTTTATGTTTAAATTGGTTACGTAGTCATATGTTTACTTTACTTGAATTGGAGGTGCTATTATCTGAAAAACGCAATACCTCAAAAAACAGAAATGGAGTGGATGTACATTGAACGAAAGAGGTCTCGCCACAAAAAAACTGCTTCAAAACCGACAAGAGCTGATGTATAAGTACAACGACAAAACCTTTGACGTGCAAAAGTTTCTGAAAGACCGGAAAGAAATGGAACGGATTGTGTCTGAATGTCCGTTTGCGGAGCCTGAACAAATCGCCGACCATTTTATTGCCTATACCGCCGTAATCTGGGACTACAAAATGGTAGGAAAAATTTATGACTGTTATCACAATAATATTATTGTGCACCGCGAGGGCGGCGACGATATTATTTCCTGTGAAAGCGTCATTCGCGACACCCTCCAGCTGCAGGCGGCATTTTCGGATCTGCGCATTATTTTCCACAATATTTTCTGCCAGCGCCACGAGGGAGAAGGCGGCGGCTACCGCTTCGGGCAGGCGGTATATTTTGAAGGCACCAATGATGGCTGGAGCAAATTCGGGCCTCCTACTTTCAAGAAGCTGACAAAAGAAAACTGTCAGGGTATGTGCGAATGCCTGGTTCAGGTAATTGACGGCCGCTGGAGAATTGCCGAGGAGTGGACAATTCGCAGCGCGGATGCCTTTGATGCGGTTATGAAGCCGGATCCCGTTGATTTGAGCAGCACAAAGCCTGTATCGCTGGTATAGGAGGATAAGAAACATGAAAACAGCAGTGCGACCCGAAGAGCGCGTACAGCAGCTAACGGACAGCCTGGACAACGCTTCCTTTGCAAATACGGCAGAGGTGGAAAAGTTTTATTGTGAATGGATGGAACTGGTGTGGGACTACAAAATCCCCAGTAAGCTGTTTGATTTTTATGCCCCGAATATCCATGTATACCGTGAAAACGGCGACGATTTAGAGGGCATTCAAGCAGTTGTGCAGGATGTAATGGTGGTAGAAGCCGCATTCCCGGACGTTACCATGCACGTAGAGGCGGTGGTTTGCGTGGGGAATCCTGAAGACGGTTATGAGCTGTTTGCCCGCCGGTATCTCAACGGCACAAACCTCGGATACAGCCGGTATGGCGCTCCCACTGAAAGAGTTTTGGACGACACCTGCATGAGCCTTGACATGCTAAAATTCGAAAAAATAGACGGCAGATGGCAGGTCGTGCAGGAACATCTGAATCAAAGCACCCGGACGATCCGCGTCGCTATGGGCGGCCCTTACGAAAGATAAAAAAATATAACAATATGGAGGACATATAGCATGAAAAAATTATTCGCCATTTTAACAGCCCTATGCATGATAGTCGTTCTATTTGCCGCTTGCGGCGGCAGCGGCAGCCAGACGCCGGCGTCCAGCACCGCGCCCGCTTCGTCGGAAGCGCCGACTTCGGCTTCCGCGGCAAGCCCCAGCAGTCAGGCCGAAGCGCCGGTCGGACAGGAAATTACAATTCGCGTCGCGCACCAATCGGGTGAGAACGAAAACATCCATATGGGACTTGTGAAGTTCAAAGAGGAAATCGAAGCGGCGAATGTCGGCATTAAGGTCGAGATATTCCCCAACAAACAGCTGATCAGTTCCGACCGCGACGCCATTGAAGCAACACAATTGGGCGAAATCCACATGACCTCTGTCGCAGAGATGCAGTTTGCACCTGTTGTCTCGGAATTCTATGTGTTTAACGCAAACTACCTTTTCAGTGGCCAACAGCAAGCCAAGGAAATGCTGGAAGGCGCTCCTGGCGACATGCTCAAAAAAGCCGCAATTGACAAAGGCGCGGGTGTACGGGTAGCAACCTTCTTTGGCGGCTCCCTGCGCGGTTTCTTCAACAACGTACGCGAGCTTCGCGGCCCCGATGATTTTAAAGGAATCAAAATGCGCACAGCGGAAAATCCAATCAACGTCGCGGAGCTGACCGCTTTGGGCTGCATCCCCACCCCCATGGCAGGCGGCGAGCTTTATACCGGCTTGCAGCAGGGCGCGATCGAGGGCTATATCAGCGCAACCGTTCCGCTGATCAAGCAGGGAATGCTGGAAGTGCTCAAATATGTATCTGATACAAACCAAACGATTTATATCCCCACAATCCTGATTAACGAGGAGCTGTATCAGTCCTTCTCCCCCGAGCAGCTGGAAGCGTATGAAAAAGCTATAAAAACTGCAACTGATTACCAGTGGGATCTTGTTATGCAGGAGGAAGATACCGCGAAGGAAACCCTGCGCGAGGAGCAGGAAAAAGGCAATGTTATTTACACAGAACTGACCGATGAAGAGCGCAACTCGATCAAAGAAGTCATGGTAGCAGCAACTGAAGATATGGTACTTGAAATGTGCGGCGAAGAAATCTTTAAAGCTTTCCGCAGCTAAAACCATCTCAGCGTTGTCCGGGGAGATTCTCCCCGGACAACACCATAAATGGAAGGAGCGAATGTAATGGCCATATTGCGTTGGCTGGATAAAAATGCTGAACTGGCGTTTTCTTCGATTATGCTGGTACTGATGGTGTTGTGTGTCAGCTTACAGGTTGTCGGGCGGTATGTCATGAAGGTGCCGAACCCCTGGACGGAGGAGGCTTCCCGCTACATGTTTGTGTATATGGTGTTTGCCTCCATTGGAATCTGTGCAAGACGCAGCAAGCATATCCGCATTACAATTATGCACTCATTGCTGCCAAAACGTCTGATTCCGTATCTTGATATCTTCAGTGACCTCTGCTTTGCCATTCTGGGCTGGGTCTGCATGACCGAGGGATATAGGCTGATGCTGGTGTTGAAAAGCTCCAACCAGGCATCTTCTTCTATGCAGTGGTTCAAAATGTGGGCGTTGTACGCCATCGTCCCCATCGGCTTTGCATTATTGCTTGTCCGGCTGCTGCAATGCATTATCGAAAATATAAAGAAGATAATTGTCGGTGACCAGAATCCGCCTGAGCAAGCAAAGGAGGCCGATGCTTAATGTCTATTGCGCTTTTGTTCATCTTTTTTATTGGCCTTGCAATATTAAGCATCCCGATTTCCGCGGCGATTGGCGTCGGCGTCCTTGCCTCAGTGTTCAGCAGCAATATCATCTCTTTGTCTTATGTTGTCCGCGGCATGGTCAACAATGTGGATTCTTTCACCATGACGGCCATCCCTTTCTTTGTTTTGGCCGGGCAAATCATGGCTAAGTGCGGTATTTCCAAGGGCCTGTTCGATGTGGCCAATGTGTTCATGGGCAGGCTCAAGGGCGGCGTTATGATGGTGACGGTGCTTGCGTGTATGGCGTTTGGCGCCATCTCGGGCTCCGCCTTCGCGACGGTGGCCGCCATCGGCATGATCGCGCTTCCCGAGCTGAAAAAGCAGGGAGTGAGCAAGGGCGCCGCCGCCGCGCTGATCGCTACGTCCGGCTGTTTGGGCCAGATGATACCGCCCAGTATGGGCCTTGTGGTATATGGCGGCATGAACAACGTCTCCATCGCGAAGCTGTTTATCGCGGAAGTCATCCCCGGAATCTTTGTGGGCTGCGCTTTTTTGGTTTACTGCTATTATTATGGCAAAAAACACAATATCTGCGCCGGCGACCGCAGATATACCACAAAAGAAAAGCTGCAAACGATCTGGAATGCCAAATGGAGCCTGCTGATGCCCATCATTATACTGGGCGGAATTTACAGCGGCATGTTCACCCCCACCGAGGCCGCCGTTGTTTCTGTTGTCTATGGTTTTGGATACGGCGTGCTCAAGAGTACTCTACAAAAGAGACGCGGGCAGGCGCAGGACTTTCTTATCAAGAATACTGTCCCCATGCTGTATGATTCTGTTATTACAACAGCAGGCATTATGTTTCTGGTGGGAATCTCCTCCGGCTTCGGCAAGATCCTGACACTGGAAAACGTGCCTGCCAACATGTCGAACTATGTATTGGCAAATGTTGACAGTAAATTCATGGTGCTTGTTATGATCACTCTGATTCTCCTAGTGTTAGGTACATTCCTTGACGGCACCGCCATCAACGTCATTGTCAGTCCGATATTGCTGAATATTGCGGTACAATACGGAATTGACCCCGTTCATTTTGGCGTCATCTTTGTGTTTGTATCCACGCTCGGGCTGTTAACACCGCCGCTTGGAGCCAACCTGTTTGTCGGCTCTCAGATCTGCGACACTACCTTCGAGGATTCAGTGAAAAACATCTGGCCCTGGATCGCCGTCATGTTTGCCGCGCTGCTGTTCATTATCTTTATTCCCGGAATGTCCATGTGGCTGCCATCGCTGATGAAATAACCCCGACAAGGCCTATTATATAAGTTGAGAAGGTGTCTGAATGGAAGACAAGGAAAAGATTTACACAGACAGTAAAATTGGATTTCCCATCGGGTACGGCAAACGGCCGGCCGTAATCGTCGTGGATTTGCAAAAGGGCTTTACCAGCCCCGATTCCTTCGCGGGCTGCGACATGACGGAGGCGGTGGAGCAGACCAACCGTATTGTAGATGCGGCCCACGAAAAAAATGTAACTGTATTTTTTGCCCGGATTGGCTATCAGTCCCCAAAAGGCGTCGACCTCGGCGCCTGGGGGCTGAAATGCCACACGGAACGTGCGTTTTCCAATCAATCCGAGCTGTACGAGCTCGACGACCGCCTGCATGTGGGCGCAAGCGATATTATATTTGAGAAGCATTGGGCGTCGGCCTTTTTCGGTACGCATTTGCTGCAAATGCTTATCAATCTGCAAGTTGACACCACAATCCTGACCGGATGCACCACGAGCGGTTGCCTTAATGCAAGTATCATTGATGCCATTTCTCACGGTTTTCGCACAATTGTGCCAAGGGAAGCCTGTTGGGACCGATCTGTGGAGCTTCACGAAATGTATTTGTGGAACATCGGCAAAAAATATGCCGACGTCGTGTCGACACAGGATTCTGTGGAATATCTGAATCGCATTGCACCCATGCATTACGCAAATCTATGGTAAGGGGACGGATAAGCAATGAATTATCGCACTGAGTCGGATTGCCTGGGAGAGCTCCAGATCGCCGATGACGTATACTACGGGGTACAGACGGAACGCGCACGTCAGAATTTTGCACTTCCAGGCCTGACTACAGACCATTACCCTATCTATATTAACGCGGTCGCTGCTATCAAAAAAGCAGCGGCTTTGGCGCACAGCGAATTGGGCGTTCTTGATCCAATCATTGCGGAAGCAATTGGCAAAGCGGTCGATGAAATCATTGACGGCAAGCTTGCGGGCAACTTTCCGCTCCACATGCTGCAGGGAGGCGGCAGCACTTCCACAAATATGAACGTCAATGAGGTGATCGCGAACCGCGCAAACGAGATTTTGACCGGGCACAAGGGTTACGATTGTGTTCACCCGAATGATCATGTAAACATGGGGCAATCCACCAACGATGTGATTCCAGCGGCAGTTAAGTTAACAGCATACATATATGCCTCTTCTCTGGTAGAGGAACTGGAACGGTTTTGTACCGCTCTTGCGGATAAAGAGAAGGAATTTGCGTCGATTGTAAAGCTGGGGCGCACCTGCTTGCAGGATGCGATGCCCGTTACGCTGGGTCAGGAATTTTCCGGCTACCGTTCCATAATATCACGTCGGGCGATGAAGCTGAATGAGGCAAAGCAGGACTGCCTTGCTTTACCGCTGGGTGCGACCGCCATTGGCACTGGCTCCGGCAGCTTTGCGGGATACAGGGAACGGGTCATTCCGCTATTGTCCGAGATCACGGATCTTAGCCTGACGAGCGAAGAAAACCTGTTTGACGGTCTTCAAAATGCAGACGCATATCTGGATGTCATGCAGGCCGTAAAGAACGCTGCCGTTGCCGTTTCAAAGATCGCGACAGATTTGCGGCTGCTGTCCTCCGGTCCGAGAGCTGGCCTGAATGAAATCCAGCTTCCGGCCGTTCAACCGGGTTCCTCAATTATGCCGGGAAAAATCAACCCGGTCATGCCGGAGCTGATGAATCAGATCTGCTACCAAGTTTGCGGGAATGAGCTGGCCATTTCCATGGCCGTGGAGGGTGGCGAGCTGGATCTTAATGTCTGGGAACCGGTAGTTTTGCGTAATCTATGCGAATCCGCGGGGATGCTCGAGCATGGACTGCGCCTGTTCCGTGAGCGCTGTGTTATGGGAATAGAGGCCAATGCTTCTGTTTGCCGAAAATATGCCGAGGAATCGCTATCCATATCCAGTGTTGTAAGTGCGCTGTTTGACTATAAAACCGGTACGCTTGTTTCTCAGAAGGCATACGCGGAAGACAAGACTATAGCGCAGGCCGCCGTGGAGCTTGGCATCCTTTCGCAGGATGAGGCAAAAACACTATTGGATCCGCTGCGCATGACAAATAATCAGGAGCTTTCCGAAATGTTGATGCGCTTTCGGAGGGAAAAGCATTCACCCGAAGAAAAGAAATAGAGCAATGCGCCAAAATAACCGGAAATTCGATGCCGTATGGCGCGCATTGCTCTATCGGCCATATCCGGCGGTTGCCACCCGCAGGTGGCGAGCCGGATGGCCATGCCCGTTATAGCAATTGTAGATAAGACCTTTTCCGCTCATTTCTTACAATTGCTATAGTATGAAAATTTAAATAGCGGGGCTGCTGCTTTTGATTGAGGCGGCATATTAGCCCCGTTCGTTTTGCCTAATACTATTGCTTGGCTTCTTATCTTATTTTATGGTTATATATGTGTCGCAGCTCGCTATGCTCCTCCCTGAGCGAATGGACTGCGGCGGGTAAAGGGTGCGGCGAAAATATCAATTAACAGTATTTTTAATAGTGTTTTAGGGCCGGTTATGCCGGGCCCGTCTAGTTCACACTCAGCTGGATGTGCCAGAATTGGCAGAATGACAAGGCTATTATATGGCGGAGAAATTCGACGCGCAGCCGTTATTTTTGATGAAAACGGGGCTTATCCCAGCACATACATCGGGCAGGGATCAAACTTTGGCTTCACTGGCGGATTGATGGGGTTACTTAACGATGACCCCGATCTAAAGGATGCGGTAAGCCTTGCACAAGATTCGGGATACGACATTACATTCCATAAGGAGCAACTAAGTGCGCGCCATCCAAATGAAGCCCGAATTGATATCTATGATGAAAATAATGAAATAGCGATGTCTGTACTGACTTTTTCTACAGGCGGAGGTATGTTTGAAATCGTAAATATGGATGGCTTTCCTGTCTTCATGGATGGGAGCAAGCAGCATATTTATATATGTTGCTTATCTGAGGCGGCACAAGAATTGAGAACGCAGCTCAATAAGATGTCTGTCTCTCTTGAAGTATGTACGCAAAAAGATAAGACACTATTCTCAGTGCTGGAATACAGAGGAGAGGATGAGCCATCTCTTCTGGACTTACAGCACTGCTTTGGAGTTCACTGGATTAGAAAGGCTCATGCGATATTGCCTGTCATGATTCGATACGATGCATCTCCCGTTTTTACCTCCGCCAAAGAAGCGTTACTATATTCGGAAGAATTCCACAAAGAGGCGTGGGAGTTAGCCATTGACTACGAATCTTCAGTAGGAGTCGTTAAGCCGGACGATGTGTGGAGAATGGCTGAACATACTCTTCAGATTATGAAAAGATCCATTGATCCCCCTAATCCTGACAGTACTACACAATTTGGATTTTTACCTTACCAATCATTAAAAATGAATGACGCAATCCCATTAACTACATCAGTAGATGCTGGAGTTTTGAACAAAGCGGCAATGATGGCCATCGCGGTAATGGAGAACAACTGTGCTCACAATATGATAGTCGCTGCTCCGACAGCAGGATCAAGCGGGGTAATTCCATCTGCAATTTTTTCAGTGGGAGAGCAGTTGCAGTGCTCTGAGAGTCAGCTTTTGAAAGGATTGCTGACAGCCGGTCTGGTTGGCTCCTTTATCGCGAACCAAGCCACCTTTGGAGCGGAGGTAGCCGCTTGCCAAGCGGAAAACGGGGCAGCAAGCGCAATGGCCGCCGCCAGTATCGTCCAAATGCTTGGTGGTACCGTGCGCCAGTCGTTTATGGCCGCATCACTGGCGTTGCAAAATATGCTTGGCTTGGTATGTGACCCTGTTGGAGGCCTGACAGAAATACCCTGCATCAGCCGAAATGTGAGCGCCGTAGCCAATGTCGCTCTATCTGCGAATATTGTAATTTGGGGATTTGATCCTGTAATACCCTTGGATGAAACAATAATATCAATGTTTCATGTTGGAAAGATGCTTCCATGGGAACTGCGCTGTACATGCAAAGGAGGACTCTGCACAACAGAAACAGGAATGACTATAGCAAAACGCATGGAGCGTGAACGACAGGATGCGACTAGTAAAACCATGGAAGACTGATTTTTGAACAAAAAGGAGTACATGTATG
>JAITVU010000269.1 GCA_031285645.1 Oscillospiraceae bacterium
TGCATTTCCTCGGACTGCTCGATGATGACGGGGTTGACGAGCTCAATCAGGCCGTCACCGGCGTCAATCGTCACAACGCGCCTTAAAACGCCGACCTGAACAGCCGCAAGCCCGGCGCCCGGCGCGTCGTACATGGTTTGCGCCATGTCGTCCAGCAACATGTGGAGCCTTTTGTCAAACACGGCGACGTCACGGCTCTTCTTTCTCAGAAAATCGTCGCCGTTCTTAATAATTTTGCGGATTGCCATGTGTGCCCATCCCTCCAGAATTGTATATACCGTCAAACCTCTGAAAAGCTGCTTGACGACAGCCGCCTGCAACGGCAGCGAAAGAAGCGAATAACGCGCCGCGGCGCGCGGCGCTTGAAGGCATAGTGAATTCAGTGCTAAATCATATAGAATAAGCGAAAAGCGAAGTAGTGATTGCTTATGATTTAAAGAAGACTGTTTCTAAGAGCCTGTTTAGTATCTGGGTGTGCTCGGATTTTTGAGCATAATTTTGCCGGATTTTTGATGCGAAGGACGCAGCCTTGCTGACGCAAGGACGACAAGCCGAAAAGACGCGTGCAAAAAGATGCTAAACAGGTTCTAAGCTCCTATGCGGTGTTTTTGTTTTCATCAGCCTCATCGGCAGCCAATATGACTTAACGTATCAGATTCTGTCATAATACATGTCAACAAAAGCACTCACGGTCTTGCAGTTTTGGTAAAACCAGGCCAGCATATGGTCCAGAAGCGCCCTCATATTTTTCGTATTCCGGCATTTGACGATCAGTTTTTGCCGGTACTTCCCGCTCACTTTGAGCGTGTCGGCCGCAACCGGCCCCAATACCCTGATGGGCAGCCCGGGATAGTCGGCTGCCGCTCTTCTGAACTCCTCGAGGAAAAGCCCCGCCCACTTCATGACCTCTTCAAGCCTTATGCCGACAAAGCCGACGCCCGCCATCGTACAGAAGGGCGGATACAGGTGCAGCTCGCGGCTCCTTATTTCCTGCGCGTAAAACCCGGGATAATCCTGGTTCGCCGCCAAGGCAATGACAGGGTTATCGGGCGAATAGGTCTGGATCAGGGCGCGTCCGCGCCTGGTCCCGCGCCCGCTTCTCCCGGCGACCTGCGTGAGCAATGAAAAAGCCCGTTCAAAGCTGCGAAAGTCCATCGCGTAAAGCAATTGGTCGGCCGCCAGCACACCCACAAGCGTCACCCGCGGGAAGTGCAGGCCCTTGGCCACCATCTGCGTCCCTATCATTATATCATATTCCCCCGCGGAAAACGCGCTAAACAGCTTTTCATGCGAAAATTTTGTCAGCGTCGTATCCATATCCACACGCAAAACGCGCGCCGCGGGGTAGAGGGCGCCGAGTTCTTCCTCCAGCTTCTGGGTGCCAAACCCCGTATACTGAATCATATCTCCGCCGCATCCGGCGCATTTCACAGGCTTCTTTTTGGTAAACCCGCAGTAATGGCAGACAAGGCTTGCGTTCGCCGTGTGGTAAGTCAGGGATACAGAGCAGTGCGGGCATTCCTCCACAGCGCCGCACGAAGGACAGCGCACCAGCGTTGAATAGCCCCGGCGGTTCAGGAGCAGAATGGACTGCTCGCCGTGCTCGAGGTTGTAGTGGAGCTCGTCCAGCAAGCGCGCGCTGAATGTGTGGGACAGGGAGAGGTTTTCGGCAAAGCGCATGTCGACTGTGTATACATCGGGCAACACAGCGTCGCCGAAGCGCTCTTTAAGCGGCACAAGGGCATACGTCCCCTTTTTGGCGTGATAATAGCTTTCAACAGACGGTGTGGCGGAACAGAGCAGTAAAAGCGCGTCACTGCGCGCGCAGCGAAACCGCGCGACATCGCGCGCGTGAAAACGCGGGCTGCGCTCGGCGTGGTATGTGTGTTCCTGTTCCTCATCCATGACAATGAGCCCGATATTCGTGAGCGGGGCGAAAACAGCCGAGCGCGTCCCGATCACAATATCGGCGTCCCCCGCTTTAATCCGCTTCCACTCGTCCATGCGCTCGCCCAAAGACAGCGCGCTGTGCAGCACCGCGACGCGGCTTCCAAAGCGCGCGTGAAAAGCCCGCACCGTCTGGGCGGTCAGGGCGATTTCGGGCACCATGACGATCACGGAGCGTCCCCGCTCCAGCACTGTCCTGATCAGCGCCAGAAACACCTCGGTCTTGCCCGACCCCGTCACGCCGTAGAGCAGCGCCGGTTTGGGATCGTCAAGGAGCGCCTCGAGAGCGGCGAGCGCCGCGGCTTGTCCGGGAGAGAGCGCGGGCGCCTGCGTTACGGCTTCATCCGCCCGCTCGTACGGGTTGCGCAGCCTGGGCGTATCGTAATAGTCCAAAACACCGATTTTGACGAGCCTGTCGGGTACGGCGCGCGTCATGGCGGTGTAATAACACAGCTCCTTGAGCGAGACGTCGCCGTTTTCCTCAAGAAAAGCCACCGCTTCACGCTGCTTTTTTGTGAGCGGCGTGTCGGGCGGTTCCGGGACCAGGCGCACCATACAGAGCTTCTCATCCAAAATGCGCTGGCGCAGTTCCTCTTCCCTGCGCACCACGCCCGCGTCCAAAAGAGCGCTGAAGTCCGCGTTATCCGCCTCGATACCGAGCGTTTTCCCCAGGGCTTCCTCCCGCACGCCTTTTTTTCCTTCCAGCCCCGTTATAATGTCCCGCTGGAAAAGCGAAAAGTCCCTTTGGTCATAACCGGGCGACAGGCTGTATATGTATCGCGGCTTTATATCGATGCCGGCGGGTATGAGCAGCCTTAAGGCGTCAAACCACGTGCAGAAGGTCTGTTCCTTGAGATAGCGCAGCAAAACAAGCCCCTGCTCGTCCAGCAAGGGCTCCGCGTCCAGGACGGCGGCAACGGCCTTGATGTTTCGGCCGGGCGTCTCCGCCTGCGCCGTACTCAGGATCATCCCCGTCCGTGTTTTGTCGCCCCGGCCAAAAGGGACGCGCACCCGGCATCCGGGCCGGGCAATCCCGTCCAGGTCGTCCGGTATGGCATAACTATACGCGTGGTCAAACCCGAAGGCCGCGTTCTCAACAACAATATCCGCCGTTTTGTACAAAGCCGCCCCCTGCATGCAATTGCTGCAATAATATTTTTTCACGGCGTCATCAAGCCGTTTCCAGAAACACTTTTTATGAGCCGCAGACCCCAAACGCCGCAAATCTCCCTGTCGGTAAACCGCCGGGGCATAGCGCATCCTTATGCGCTATGTCGCCGCGCTTTAAAAAGCGCGGCGGATTTGCGGCTCCGGGTAACGCTGCCTTAAGCACTATGATATGGTCAAACCACTAAAAAGCCGCTGCTCAACGATCGCTCATAAACACATTCTAAATAGAATGCGCTCGCTCTGTCTCGCAGGCTTTTTTAAGTGGTTTGACTATACAGGTTATTCTTCCCCGCATGCGGGGAAGCAGGCAAAAAAGCAATTGTCCGCCCTGTAGGCGGACAATGATTTTTCCGTTTCACAACCCGCACTGGCGACCGGGCCGGTACGCAAAACGCGCCCCCGGCTCCTGCGAAATCCGCGGGCCACAACATCACACTTTTTATAAAAGGTTAAATATAGTCCGACACCTTCGTCCTGCCGCTGGCAAACTCCTCAACAGCGATATTCACAGGTTTTTCCGTGAGCATCACATCGTCACGCTCAGCCGCGTCGGCGATATCCCGCGCTCGTTGCGCAACCGCCACAACAAATTCGTAATAGCTGTCGTGCTTGTCAATTATCTGATACATGGATGGTCTGAGCATCGCGTAACACCTCCTCTACTAATTCTCTGCAATACTCCGCCCGGCACTGCGCCGCCGCCACAACGGCCTTCATCTGCGCGGTACAGGCGTCCAAATCGTCGTTGACAACGATATAGTCATATAAATGCGCGCTTTCCATCTCTGTGACCGCGATGTTAAGCCGCTCCGCCACATTCCAGGGCGAATCGGTATTGCGGTTGGCCAGGCGCTGCTTGAGCGTCTTCCACGACGGCGGCATTAAAAAAATAAACACGGCGTCAATGCCCATCTCTTTGATCTTAAGCGCGCCCTGCACCTCAATTTCCAATATAACGTTTTTGCCGCGGGCGCGCTGCTCCTCTACCATATCCTTGGGCGTGCCGTAATAATTGCCGTTATAATAGGCGTATTCAAGCATCTCGCCCATGGCGGTAAGCTCGCCGAACCGCTCGCGTGTGATAAAAAAATAATTTTCGCCATCCACTTCGCCCTCGCGCGGGGCGCGTGTGGTGGCGGAAACAGAGAGCGCGCAATCCGGGTTCTCATCGAGAAAGCGCTTGAGAACCGTATCCTTACCCGCGCCCGACGGTCCGGAAAAGACAATCAACAGCCCCGGTTTAGTCATCATCCACCTCATTGTCATCGTCGTCAAGGCGGTTTGCCACGGTTTCAGGCTGCACGGCGGAGAGCACGACATGATCGGAATCGGTGATGATCACAGCCCTTGTGCGCCGGCCATACGTCGCGTCAATCAGCGTGCCGCGTTCCCGAGCGTCCTGTATAATGCGCTTTATGGGGGCGGACTCCGGGCTGACGATGGCAATGAGCCGGTTTGCCGAAACCATGTTCCCGAAACCGATGTTGATAAGCTTCACGGTCTTTCCTCCGCTCAATTATAGTATGGGAAATGGAAGAGGGTTTAATACCAGGCGGATTTTCATGACACGGCGGGTCTGATTCCCCACGGCTCGCCGCCCCGCAGAGCGGTATCCTTCGGATACACCGGCTGCTTGCAGCGGTGAGCGTCATTATAGCCGGAATCTTTTAAAAGCAGCGGCTTCGGCGGTATGACACCCTGTCCATCCCCTGTCTTATTCAATATTCTGAATCTGCTCCCTGATTTTCTCAATTTCGCTCTTGATCTCGACCACAACGCGTGAAATTTCAATATCCTGGCATTTAGAGCCTATTGTGTTGGCCTCCCGGTTCAGCTCCTGGACAAGAAAGTCCAGTTTGCGGCCCACAGGCTGCTCCTGCGCCAAAAAGCCGCGCAGCTGCTCAATGTGGCTCATCAGGCGCACCGTCTCCTCCGCCACGGCCGTCTTTTCAGAAAAGAGGGCCGCCTCGGTGAGGATGCGCTGATCGTCCACCTGCCTGTCGGCCAAAAGATCCTGTATTTTTGCGTAAAGCCGCTCCCTGTAGGCATCCACAACAAGGGGAGAACGCGCCTCAACCTGCGCTGTCATACCCTCAATGGACTTCAGCCGCGCCAGTATGTCGTTTTTAAGTTTATCGCCTTCGGTTTTTCGCATTTCAATGAATGCCTCGAGCGCTTCACCGGCGACCTGCTGCACGCACGCCCAGATGACGGACTGTTCCTCCTCCATCTTGCATACTGTAAATATATCCCCGAACCGCGCTATATCGGACAGCGTGACGTCATCCTCAAGACCCAAAGTTTCACCCATATCCCGCAGCGCCAGCAAATACGAGCCCGCGAGCGCCTTGTTGATTTCCACATGGGCGCCCGCGCCCTCCGACGCGACGATGGAAACAGCCACGTCAATTTTCCCCCGGGACACCTGATCGTACAGAAAGCTCTTGAGCTTTTCCTCCATATAGCCGTACGCGCGCGGCAGCCGGGCCGAGAATTCGAAGAAGCGGTGATTGACCGATTTGATCTCCACGGTTATATCACGGCCGTCAATCATCCGCTGCGCCCGCCCGTATCCCGTCA
>JAITVU010000283.1 GCA_031285645.1 Oscillospiraceae bacterium
TAAAAGTCAGGTGCTTTGTCAGTTGAGCTATTAATGCTGAACGGACAGGCTGACAACATGAATTACTATACTGCATTTAAAACAAATTGTCAAGATTTTTTTCTTGTATGTGCAAGATTAATATAACGGATATTAAAAGAGAAATCTATTTTATAATTTGTTAAAATCCTATCGATGAATCAGCACTGGTAAATGTTGTATCATAAAGTCATACCACACTTGCAGTCAAACCCGTGTCGCGTGTGCCGGATTGCCTCGCGCACTGCTTGAAAAGTCGGACCGCTTGAAAGTCATTTTTTATCCCTGAGGTTTGAATGGAGAGGAGAGACTCTATGAAACTGAGCACTGTTGTATCGGCCCGTACCAATAAAGCAGTTTACAGGGACGGCGACATGGCGATCAAGGTTTTTGGCAGCTCCTTCTCAAAAACGGAGGTCCTTGGCGAAGCGCTGAATCAAACAATGGCCGAGGAGGCGGGTCTTCCGGTTCCCGTGGTTCTGGGTGTGACCCGTATTGAGGGTAAATGGGCGATCGTGTCCGATTTCATAGAAGGCCGGACACTTTCCATGATGATGAGCGAAAAACCACGCGATTATTTTGAATACCTGGAGCTGTTTGTTGATATTCAAATAGACATGCATACAAAAAGAGCGCCCTTGATGCCCGCCTTATGGAATCGGATGCATCTCAAACTGGACCAGGCCGACATGGACGACGCCACACGCTTTGCGCTGCACGCCAAACTGGCCGCCATGCCGAAACACAATAAGATCTGTCACGGGCATTTCTGTCCCGATAATATTATTATAACACCCACGGGGCAACATTATATACTGGATTGGCCTTTGGCCGCACAGGGAAACGCCTCGGCCGATGTGGCGCGTACATATCTGCTTTTTCTTGTTGAAGGCAAACACGCCGCCGCCGAGCATTATCTCGATCTCTTTTGCCGGAAAAGCCAAACGGACAAATCCTATGTCCAGGGCTGGATTTCTATTGTCGCCGCCGTCCAGTCTGTGAACGGCGGCATGGAGGAACGCGAATTCCTGTATAATTGGATGAACATCTACTATCATGATTGATCGGACTCAAAAAAACATGTATTATTAAAGATGGTGATATCGTGAGCAAACGTCAAGCGTATGTCTGAGAAGACAGCTCCCGGTACAGTTATTGCGCGCTGTGGTTTAAAACTGTATCAGTTTTAAACCTATATGACTATATAAGCGCGGCCGGTTCTATCTATGAGTTAGGAGTTTCCAATGGAATTGTATGATATGCTTTGTTCGTATCTCAATATGATGTCTATTGACTATGCCATATGCGGCGGTGGCGCCATAGATTTATTTCTCGGGCGAAAAACGCGTCCACACAAAGACCTTGATGTCAGCGCGTATTGGGAGGACAGAGACGCAGTTGTCCGGCACATGCTCAATGATGGCTGGGATATCTATGAGCCTGTCGGAACCGGATATTTACACAAAATTGATGATGTGAGTTTACAAAAACGACTTAAGTCCAATATATGGTGTGTTAAGCAAAACAATAATCATTACCGATTTCTGGAACGCGAACAGAGTATGTTTCAGGTTTTTTTTGATCATTCCGATCAGAATGATCTCAGCTTTATTGAATTCCTCTTTAACACAAGAGATGACAGCTTCTTTTATTACGCGAGAGATGATGCCGTCAAAAGAAAACTAAGCGCGGCGATTATGAACAGATGCGAACTGCCTTATTTGGCGCCGGAAATTGTCCTGTTGTACAAATCCGCCGCCGCGATAAATCCTGATTATCAGAAAGATTTTGATAATGCTTACCCCTTTATGAGCATCGACCAAAAGGACTGGTTCTCGTACGCAATGGACATGCTTTATCCCGGCGGCCATATATGGAACAAAAAGTAAGGTTCTGTTTAGCGTCGGCCATATTGTCCGCGTTTTGGGTGTTTCAGTATTAAAACCGATGAGGTCTACGCCTCATCGGTTTTATGATTGTATTTTTTATCAGTGTTTAGACGTATAATCCGTTTTTATGCAACTCATGGAGTCTCTGTTCTTTTAAACAGGCGGCAAATGCCGGGCCTTCATCTCTTTTGAAATCGCGTCGGGCTTCAGTGTCTGCCCGTTTTGACTGAACACAGCCTCGTTTTTCGCCTCCTCATCGGGACCGGCCAGGCGCGCCATAATAGCGAAGCGGTAGTCGTTGTAATAAGGCAGCTGTGCTTGTCCTTTAACGGCGTATGTACAGGTTGAAAGCGTCAGGATACGGTCTGATTCATGTATTTCTATCCCATAATCATAAACCGAAAGCGCCGATACGATATCAAGCATGTCGAAAAAGTGATTATCAGATAAGTCTGGTGTTATGTAAGGCAGATCGATGGTCGTATCAAAAACCGCGAATACTTCCCACGCCATGTTTTCGCTGCCCGTCGAAAAGAATATGTACGGATTGTCCCGGGCGAACTGGGGGTCCCTGTATTTCTTCAGCTGTGCGAAAAGCCGCCCGTTTGGATCGTCTTCCCAACTGTGGCCGAACAAGGTCACAATACGGGAGAGCGATTTCCGTCGTCCATCCCCGAAACGGGCCCTGAAATCCGCGCAGTACAGGCCGTCTTTGTCCGGATTCCCGTAAAAATCACGCGTTAAATAATATGAATTGCTTTTATTGCCCGGATTTTGCAGTATCACATTATTTATCTCCGTACCGGGCACGTAAAGCCAACCGATTGTGTCGCTGTTTTGCGCCTTTTTCTCCTTGATATTCTCACCGAAATCAGGCGTGATCGCGGCGACTGTCCGCCGTGATTCACGTTCAGCGGCATCCGCCGGCAAACCGCTCCCCCCTTGTGCCGCCGATACGCTGAAGCCGCCCGCCAGCATAATGAACAGTGATATAAACGCCGCCAGTGGTAACAATTTCCTAATTTGGTTCAATCCAACGCCTCCCGATATGACACTTGCTTTATCATATCAAAATGCGTATACTTTGTCAAAACCATATATATCTAATATATAATTTTGTCTTTTTTGCACAAAAATGTAAAAGACTGGAGACCTTGCTAAAAGCCGTTTTAAGGAGCCGGCGCCTTACGACATCTGATCAAATCACCAAATATGAGCGCATGCCGGTGACACAGGGGCATACCCCATCCGGAAATAATCCGTTTGTATCAAGATTGACTTTTATTTTTATTTAAACACGCAAACACTCAGACTGTTTAAAACGTCTTATTAGTGAAGGGAGGGAACGACATTGCTGATTGAGGACGCCTATTCGCGATACAGCGACCCCATGTTTCTGGCGATGCTCCGATTCTCCCGGGACGAAACGGCGGCAAAAGACGCCGTTTCCCATGCTTTTACCCAAGCCCTTATAAACCGGGAGATGCTCGAGTCTATGCCCGTTCAGGCCGCTAAAGCGTGGCTTTACGCCGCCGCGCGCAACGCCCTGGTGGACATGAAACGCAAGGAAAGCCGCTTTGTCGCGCTCGCCGACACTTATCCGGCGGATATGCAGGCATCGGACCCCATCGACCGTGTCACGGTGGAAGCCATGCTAAGCCGGTTACCCGCGGCGCTGAGCACGCCTGTCTACCTCAAGTACTACCAGGGCTACAACGCAACTGAAATCGGCGCGGCCATGGGGCTGCCCTCCGCAACGGTGCGAACCCGGCTGCGCACCGCACTCAGCCTCATGCGCGCCATGACGAAAGGAGAATAACATGCTAGAAACTTTATTGATGCAAAACAGCCTGAATATCAACTGTGATATTGCCTGCCTGATTAATGACCGGGAGGGCTTTATCGACAAATGCGATACCATCAACCTCAACACTGACGTCTATATCGCGTCCGGCGCTGTGAACGCAAAGCTTATCGGCAAAAAGGCGAATATCAATGCCGACCGCATCCTCGTCACCGACTATGCCGGCGAATTTGTCCAGATACCGGGCGGTGAATTAGGGGATGGGGTTCGCTATGACGGGCAGTTTGTCATCGTTTCAGGAGACGTCGTCCTCCGCGACGGCAATATGGCCGCTTTTGAAAACGCGGTGGAAGCGATTGTATCCGGCACTGTTTACTATCCGGATTCCTGTGACGAACGCCTGCTTGCGCGCGTCCAGGGCCGTAAACGGGCCTACCCGGGCCATGCGTTCGTCGTGCTGGGCAACCGCGATCTTGAGCGCCTGATGGACGGTGTCCCCGCCGGTGTCCATTCCGTCTGGGTGGCCGGGGAGGTATCGGTACTGGATGAAGCGGCGCTGCACAAGGCAAAAACGCGCGATCTAAGCATAACCTGTGATCACCTGTTCATCTACGAAGGGCTCTGCCCCGCCGCCGACAGCTTTATCAGCGCCGCAAGAAAAACCCTTGTTCCCGATGATTACATTGTAACAGGCCCCCTCACGCTGAACGCGGCGGCAGCCGTACTACATGGAACGAAACTTTATGTGCGCGGCGCCCTCATGCTGGAAGAGAAGGATGTAGACTGCCTCGGCGATTTTGAGTCCATCGTCGTCAAGGGATGCGCGAGCCTGCCTGTCTCCTGCGCCAAAGCGTTTAAGGCCGTGGGCCGCGCGGACAGTTACCGCCTGTTCGAAGGGCGTCTCTATAATATAAACGGTTTCGAGCTGATTTCACACGAACGTCTGAACAGCCTGGTGGAACGCGGCGAAAAGCTGACTATGAGTATAAACGGATTTGCCGTATTTGCTGAAGATGTGACGGCGGGCGATATGGACGCCATCGCCGCGCTGAGCTGCAATGGATTTCTCGTCCTGCCCGGCGAGGCGCATGGAGCGCTTTCCGCGCGTATCGGATCCGTCAACGGTTTCATATCGGATATCGATGTGGTGCGGCATATTACGGGGCTGTCGTTCGCGGAGGTGGCTCAAAAACTCTCCGCCACGGGGCAGTCAAGCAATATCAGCACAGATGTGTTCATGTTGACATAATATTACAAGCGCAGTTGCGGTACAGGCCGTGGTATCTCAAAAGGCCAATAAGGTTTAATCATTTTTTAACGCGGCAATACATTGTTTTTAATAATCGCCGCGTATGATGTAAACATAAGGGGGAATAAAAGTGATTAGTGCTTTATTGTGGCCTTTCAGAGCCATATGGACATTGATAGGCTCGATATTTAAATTTTTCGGCAGCATCGTGTCGTTTTTAATCGGCGTTGTCATTGTCATTGCGGGTGTCGCGCTGACGGCGACATTAATCGGTGCTGTCATCGGGATACCGCTCGTTGTATCCGGCGGCGCGCTGGCCATAAAATCAATTATTGGGTAACATAGTTTCAGGCCTCGCCGAAAGGACAGCATTCCTGTGGACGTCCACTGTTTAAGCCCGCATGGCTATGTTCTTCGGCAAATTTACGGCCAAACGCTTTTAAGGAGCGTTGCGGGGTTTGGGACGCTGTCCCAGGGCTTTTCGTTTTTGCCAAAAACAGAACCGGCTGCTAAGCGCAGCCGGTTTTGTTTGGTTCGCATATCCGCATTCAGGTAATGGTTTACAGAATATATAGAATATGGTAATGTATCATTATGATCGAAACGCGCCAAAACTAACATGGTTTTGGCGAACGCGCCTTTGCGCGCTGTCGCCTGCATAGGCGATTGTATCCGATCGCACAGGAAAACGGGTTGATACAACAGAAAGGGGTATTTCATGAAATCGCTGTCCGATACCTATACGCTGCATAACGGTGTTAAAATCCCCTGCGTGGGCCTCGGTACATATTCTCTGGTTGGCGAGGAAGGTGCGGCGCTTATCACACAGGCCATACAAAATGGCTACCGGCATATAGACACCGCTTTCGGATACAGGAACGAAGACAGTGTCGGGATGGCCGTAAAACGCTGCGGCGTGCAACGCGACGCGCTTTTTATCACCAGCAAGCTGCCTAATGATATGCACGGTTATGAAAAAACGCTCGAGTCTTTTGAAGCCACAATGAAAAACCTCGGTATGGAGTATCTCGATTTATATCTCATTCACTGGGCGAATCCCACCGCTTTCCGTGATTGCTGGGAAGAAACAAACGCCGGGACATGGCGCGCCTTTGAAGAGCTTCTCGCGTCCGGACGGGTCAGGGCAATCGGCATCAGCAATTTCCTCCCCCATCATATTGACGCGCTGTTAAAGACCGCCAAGGTGGTACCCATGGCCAATCAGATGCGCCTATGTCCCGGAGACGACGGCACAAATCAAAAAGACATCTCCAAATACTGCGAAAGGCTTGGTATGCGCATGATCGCGTACAGCCCTCTCGGCTCCGGAAAGGTCATGGACGTCCCGGAAATGAAGGCGCTTGCTCAGAAATACGGCAAGGATATCGGCCAGATCGCCTTGCGTTGGCATCTGCAGAAAGGGTTCATTCCCCTACCCCGTTCCAAGAATGTGGAAAGAATGAAAACCAACGCCGATATTTTTGGCTTTGAGTTGTCCGAGGATGATATGACGGTCATCACAAACCTCACGGATTGCTGCGGGCCGGCGCCCGATCCTGACACTTCAAAATGGTGAGGCTTATTTATAGCATATATACTTCAAATCGATGAAAAAATGCAAAGAAAAAGCGCTTACCATGGAAAGGTGTCAAACAAGCTTGTCGCTGGTGCCGCAACGGATTTGTCGCTGATGCCGCAACGGATTTGTCGCTCGTACCGCAACGAATTTGTCGCTCGTGCCGCAACAAAGCAAGGCGCTGCTGTGCAGCGAAGCATGTCGCTCATGCCGCGACGGGCACTTCCTTTTCCGCGTCGAAAAGGAAGCAAAAGACGCCGGGAGGGGCCACCTCCCGGACCCTCCCGGATATGGATAGCCGGAAGATTGAAAGAGTTTTAGGTGCGACAACGTTGGAAGGGTCCTACCGCGCGCGTGTAGTTGCACTGCTGGCATTGAAACGACGCGCTGCGGCGCGTCAACTTTCTTATCGCGCCCGCAGAACAGGGAAAAGGTCATTATTACAATGCGGGCGCTTTGCGACGCGCGCGGGGTTGCTCTTTCCGATATGGGTTGACTTCATCGACAATTTTTGCTATATTTTTACTATAGATTATTTTTGATCAAAGGCTCCAAAAACAAGGAGCCGCATGGCCGCGGAAAATGGTTGGCGCCATTTACCGCGGTAGCAAAGGTGTACACTGGTTAGAGCACGACCACCCTTGCATTTTTACCACACGACTTTATGAGTATAACAAATTTATACTCGTTTTACAAGTGTGAGAATAGCTGTTTATTGCGTATGTAAGGGATTCCCGGGCTTTATTGCCCGCGCCTTTACATGCGATTTTTGTTTCTTTTGGGGCTTTTTGATAAAGTCAGTAGAGGCCGCCATAGCGGCCTCTCCCGGCTACTTTATCGAAAAGCGGTGAATCTAATGGATAACAAGCGGTTATCTAATCTGATATGTGTTGTTTATGTAATCCTGGCTATT
>JAITVU010000293.1 GCA_031285645.1 Oscillospiraceae bacterium
AAAACAGCGCGCGCCAGCATCTCCCCGTTAAAGCAGGACAAATCCTCCGCGCTGCCGCCGCCGCGGCCCAATATGATTACATCGCACGCGCCGTCAAGGCGGGCAAGGGCGCGGACAAGGCTTGCCTCCGCCTCGCGTCCCTGAACAAGCGCCGGGCAAAAAACGAGCGTCGCGACCGGATACCGCCGGGACAAAACCTGGGTGATATCGCGCAAGGCGGCGCCTGTTTCCGATGTGACGACGCCCACGCGGGACGGGTATGGGGGCAAGGGCTTTTTATACCGTGCCTCAAACAGGCCCTCACCGGCAAGGCGCTCCTTCAACTGGGCAAAAGCCAGCGCCAGCGCGCCGGCGCCGTCCGGCTGCATATCCGTCACATAAAGCTGATAGGCGCCGTCACGCTCATAAACGCCCACACCGGCCCGCACAAGAACCGTCATGCCCGATTCGGGGGTGAACGGGACGTCGGCGGCGTGGCTTTTAAACATAACAGCCTTGATGCTGCTGCTCTCATCCTTAAGCGTAAAATAAAAATGACCGGAACGGAAATGATGCGTAAAGTTTGATATCTCACCTTTTATATAAAGGTCGGACAACTTGCGGTCCTCTTCGAGCACCGCCTTGATATATCGGTTGAGCTGGCTGATTGTCAATGTGAGCATATGAAAACCCTTCACAATAACTACAATATGTATATTTTTCGACTTAATATACTATATGTTCTATTTATGTGACATAAATGCCCATTTTCGGCCACTTATACTGATAGTCGATTAAAAAGCAGATAAAAACAAGCGATGCGTTTTATGTAAAACGCGTTCTGAGCGACGTTTTTATCGCTCTTTTTAACGGGCATTAGTATTAACACCATTATTCTGGTATTGTTTTAAGTCTTGAAGGAATAATATCAAATATACTTTGGGTATATAATTCGACATTATCATCTGTTTGTATATAAAAAACGACTGTATGGTTGAAACGTCAAGCATATACGCCTGTTTGCGACTTCATAATCTCCGTTTTTCCGGTACTCCAACAGCCGGGCGGCCTCATCGTGGAACCTGTTTATCCAAATCCCCCCACTCAAACGGTTTTACTAAATCTTATATTTCGACAAAATATTACATTTCGTATATTATATGAAAGCATTGGCTTGTCTTCATCCACTACAAATATCCATGCGCCACCGCGGCTAAAACAGCTGTTCCGGCCGCGTTGTCCGCACTGAACACGGGCGGTGCAAAATAACAGGTATATTCTCTTTCAACCGCGGCGCGTATAAGCGTATTGGCCATGACGCCGCCCGCATAAACAAGCGGGAGCCCCGGATATGTTTTCAACGCCTCCCGCGTCATCGTGAGTATAACCACTGCCAGAAAATCAAGGCAATAGCGCGCGATGTCACACGGCGCCTCCCCCTTTTCAAGCATGGTCCGGCACTGGTTCTCCAGCCCGGACAAACAGGGGTTCACCCCCTTAAAGGCGGGCTTTGGGTCAAAAACCCGGGCTGAACGCAGCGCCAGTTCCTCAAGCGCCGGTCCGGCCGGAAAGGGCAGACCGAGCATATGGCCGACACGGTCGACAGCCTGTCCGGCGTGAAGGTCTAAAGCTTTACAGATGCATAAAACATCGAAAACATCGGCTTTTCTCGGCCGGACAAGCAGGCAGTCCGTCGTCCCGCCGGAAATATGAAAAGCCAGGAAAGGCTCGTTGATCAAACGGAGAGTACCCGTGGCATACAGCGCGGCGGCTATATGGCCGGCCTGATGGGAAAAAACATAAAGCGGCGCGCTGTGGGAAGCGGCCACACAGCGCGCCGCCATTTCGCCCGCTAAAAAACACGGCATATAGGAACCCGGCGCGTTTGTCGGACGCGCCGACACGCCGACAGCGGCGAGTGAATCCGGCGTGTCTCTGAAAAGTGTTTCAACGATGGCGCCCAACTGCTTTACATGGGCAAAGACGGCGTCACTCTGCCTGAGGCCGATTCGTCCCTGCGCCACGGGAAGCGGCTTTTTCTGCTGGCGGACCACGCCGTCCGCGGTGTTGTAAAGTGCCGCCGAGGATGTGTAGTTGCTGGTATCAATTCCGAGAAAACTGGCCATAACGCCCCTCCTGACATCGCGACCGGCCATGGCCCCCACAGTATAGCGACGGGTACGAAGCCGGAAAACGCGTGGGTTTACGCGTCGGCGCTGTTGTCAACCGTGCGCTGGCGCTCATAGTTGCCCAGGATTCCGTTGACATAAGCGGATTCATCCTCGGCACCATAAGTCTTGACCAACTCGACAGCCTCGTTGATCGTGGCGCCCGCGGGTATATCGGGGAACTGCGTCAGCTCACAAAAAGCAAGCCGAAGCGCGGCCAAAACCACCTTAGACAGGCGATTGAGCTTCCATTTGTCGGAATACCGCTCAATCAGGGCATCCAATTCCGCCATATTCTCGATGGCGCGGCTGCACAGGGACAGGGCAAAATCATCCGGTTCCTGCTCCCTGCCGGCTTTAGCCTGTTCGAGAATTTCATCAAGACTCTCGTCTTCCCTGAAAGACCACTCGAAGAGGAGGGCGAACGCGTATTCTCTGGATTGACGTCTGTTTTGCTTCATATACAATTCCTTTAATGAAAAGTCTTTGGTCCCCGGTCAATGATTTTAACAGGATCTCATATTTATGTATCAGCCTTAGATCCCAAACGCCGAATTTGCAGGACCCTTAAGCCACAAACCGCCCCGCGACAGAGCCGCGGGGCAGCGTTTTTTGCGTATTAATTGCACCGTCAATGATTAACATGCTTGCCGCAATACAGGTTGACACAGGCCTACTGCCGTACAGCCGCCTCGTCATGAAAGACGACGCCTGCCACAGTAACATTAATCTTCGACACCACAATCCCGGTCATTGTCTGAACATTGTCCTTGATATTGGCCTGCACCCTGGCGCAGACATCAGGAATGTTCGCGCCAAAAGCAAGCTTAACGCCGACGTCGATTTCGGCGAAATCATCCGTGAGCGTGATGCGGATCGGTTTGCGGCCAAAGCTCTTTGTAAAAAGCCTGTCGACGCCCGCTTCCGGGCTGGCCAAAGCCGATACGCCGTCCACTTCCATGGCGGACGTTTTGGCGATCGTCGCAATAACGTCTTTAGATATTTTAAGGCTGCCCGTCGGCTGGCGGGCGTTCACATTATCCATTTGAACCCTCCCAGGACAAACTACAAAACCAAAGGCCTTGCCTGCGTGTAAGCATACATGAAGGCAGGACGCATTTAAATGTCTCGAAAAAACAATATATGCAACGGACTGCGCCGCTGCATATATTATAACACAAAATCAAGGGGAAACAACTAGTTTACTTCAATAATTGAGATATTTTCAACGGGAATCGTGGTTTCTTTAAGGATGATATCCTTAATCTGAACAACTTCGTCGGACATGAGGCCCTCGGACCTGATCATGATGTCCGCGCGCTCGGCGTCGTAGTATACCATGACATCTGTGAAGCCTTTTGCTTTGATGAGGTTCTCAATCTTGCCCTCGGCTTCGATGGAGTCGGCGAGATCGGCCGCGCGCAGGGCGAGATTCGCTTTCTGATCGGCGTCGAGCTCGGCGTCGGCAAGCATCACGGCGAGCGTCTCAACGGCTTCGTCGCGCGCTTTCTGCCGGGACATCTTGGCCTCGACAAAGAATGTGTCGTTGTCCGCCTCGTCAAAATCAGGCGTCTCATTGATGTCATCCGCATTGGCGTTGAGCGCGTTCGGGCTGTCCACATACTGCGCCTCGCCGTAATTTGTGGTGGCGTCGTCCAGCGCGTTTGTAACGGTCAGGTCCAGATTATCGCTCGAATATTGCCAATTGAGGTAGACCGCGATGCCGAGGCCCAAAACCAGCGCCGCCAGGATGATTTGCCGTTTGCCTATGATCATATTCATTGTGTTTCCTCCAAAAAAGTGAATATTGTTCATGCTATTTTCTCAACACAAACCCTTGTCGTTGGAATGTTCAGGGCGGTTGTTACAACATTAATAACGCTTTGCTGCACAAGGATATTATCCGCGCCTTCACAGATCACGACAACCCCCTGTACCTTGGGCTCGAGATGGGTGCGCACAAGCGCCTCTTTCTGGCCGTTCATCAGTATGTAGGTTTGCTGGACATTTTCTTTGAGATAGCTTTTGTCCGGCGCCCCTTCAACCCCAGGCTCCACATTTTTGTCTACATTCCGCTTTTCCTCCTGTGCGTAAACGTATTCTCCGGTATTTTCCAGCGTCACCATGATCTGGACCTGCCCCACCCCCTTGATACTTCCCATCAGGCCGCAAAGCTTGTTTTCCAGAGCCCGAATATAATCCTCCGACGTGAACTGGGCGAGATTATCCCCCGAAACAGCGCCCTGTGGCGGACTCTCCGTCTTTTCCCCGCCCCAGAACTGGGAAAGAAGGATCAGCACCATACCGGCGATGC
>JAITVU010000014.1 GCA_031285645.1 Oscillospiraceae bacterium
GCTCTCTCAGGCGGCTTTTGACCTCGGCCTCATCCCCCGACCAGTAGCCGTTGGTTTCGATGTAGTCCACCGGGATACCCGCACGGCATAAGACCTCCAGCAAATCGAGAAGCCCCTCGAAGTTCAGGAAAGGTTCTCCGCCACCGATATGAACCGAGCGGTAGCCACCCTTTTTTAGTTCTCGTGCTACCTGCTCCGACGTCTCCCGTGTGATATATGCCGGGGTTCGATCCGGGGAGCAGGCGTAAGCACAGTGCCTACACGCCGCCGTGCAAATATAGTTCGCCATAATCCCGCCGTGGGTCAGTCGTGCACGCAGCATAGCCAATCCTCTTTTACCTTTATGATATAATCGTCTTTACTCTGCCAACCTGATCACCTTCTTGCAGCATCACCTTGATGCCATGAGGGTGATTTGCGCTTTTTGTAAGAATCCGCTTCACATGGCCGCGGGTGAGTGTCCCGGTTAGCTGATCCTTTTTGAGCACGATATCCACCAGCATACCAACCTGAATGTTTGCCCGATTTTGTCCGTTCATGTACGCCCCCTCTGTTCTGATTCGTTTACAGCATCTAGTATATCATCGAATGTGATATACTGTAAGTCAATTACAGCTAAACATTGGACCGGAGTGTGTGATTGAGATCGCTCCGGTTCAACGTTTAGTTGTAAATTATTAATCCCCCATCCAGTTTCAGATAGCTTGATGAACCTGTCGCTTTCAATAATTTCTGTTTTATATAGTCGAAGTCGCCACGCGCAAGTCATCAACGTACATAGTCTGCCCGTCCTTGCTGACCTCCACCGGATCCAACACCCATTCCATACGGACAATATCGCCTGCTAAGCCCTCAAATTGTTCCGTCGGAATACAGACCATCTGTAATACCGGTTCCCGATCTCCGACGAGAGAAGAGACAACTGGCTTGCCAATGGGGGATTCCAAGGGATTGACCACGCCGCCAAAGTCGTTGACGCTCCTTTCAGCGGTGTTCCCGGCGCTGTCGGTCAGCCGGATTTTGAAGGAAACGTCCGGCTTTTCAGCGCCTTCTTTTCCAGAACAGAGCGATACATACAGCTTATCTCCGGCAGCCAGTACCCCCGCCGTGAACTCCGTTGTGAACACCGGGGTTTGCGGCCCGTGCTTTTCAGCATATTCTTCACTTCCCCAGGTCAGCGTCAGCACGCGGTTGCTGTTCTCCCACTTACCGGGCAGCACAGCCTGCGTCCATCCGTCGAAGCCCTGCGCGGAATAAGCGGCAACCCCGGAAGTGGAGGCTGTCAGATCGTATCCGCCGTCATAGCTGTCCAGCATAACGGTCTCGCTATCGACATAATCGGTGATGTACCGGGCGGGCGGCAGCCATTCCCCGCCCTGTGCAAAATCGCGGAACAGCGCGTTGTACTCCTCTTTTCCATGTAAAGTGGACTCCAGAAACGCGCCGATAAAAACCTTGGCGGCTTGCTGCTGTTCCTCCTCCGGCATGAGTAATCGCCTGTTGTACGCGAAATTCATAAGCCCGGGGGTGTCGTTTGCGCCCCATGTGCCGTTAAACTGCCCGTGATTGGCGTACTGCATCCAGACCTGCGCTTTGATCCCGCTGTCGGACACATCGGCCCGGCGATACATATTGGCACCCGAAAAATTACTCACGTCCATATCGTTCCCGCCGTGCAAGACCATGTAATTGACGCCCTTCAACTCCGCCTCCAATCCTGCGGGGTCGTGTTGGCGGTGAACCGGGGCGATCGCGACGACGGATTTGATTTGGAAGGGGTAGTCAAACCTGACTCCCCCATTGTCCGGGGAAACAAACAGCCCGGCGAACGCGGCGGCCAGCGCCACGGCCTCCCCGCCCCGCGAATGCCCGATGAGTGCGACGTTATCGAAATCCACTTTCCCGTAAAAAGAGCTGGCCGCGTCCGCATTCCAGTCATACCACTGGCGCAAGTGCTCCAGCAGGACAAAGGCGCGGGCGTCGTTTTCATCCTGAAGACCCGCTAGGAGTAGCGCGTCGTAGAGGATCGAGGAGTTCAGAAAGTTTTCGTCCACAGAAACAGCGATGATCCCCCGGCTGGCAAGCAGTTCGCCGAGATAAGCATACCCGCTATCGGAGCGGTCGCCGGACTCATGGTTTCCATGTACAATCAGCGTCAGCGGGAAAGGGGCCTCCCCTTCCGGCATCCAGACTTGCCCGTTCAGCGGCAGGGCGTCGGCTTCAAAGCCAAGCCGAGACTTACGAATGTCGCTCCAGCCCTCCACCAACTCGGATGCGTCCACTGTCCGTGAAGGGATGGCGGTCTGGCCGGGATATGGATCAAGCTTCTGCCCGGCGGTAGCGTAATACTGCGTCGAATAGCTATAGCTGCCAGGTACGGAGGGGTCGCCTAGCGACGAAGCTACGGGCTGAAGGTTCTCCGCAAAAGGGAGCGCCAGCGTCGCCCGCTCCGGGCGGCCACTGAGCGATGGCCCCGGCCACAATATCAACACCAGAGTAGACGCGGCGAGGGCTCCGAACAAGCCCAGGAGGCAGTAGCGCAGAATCCGCTTCCATCTACCTAGGGCCTTATACTGGCCCTTGGCGCACATGACAGCCAAATAAGCCGTAGCCATAACCGAAACAAGCAACGGCGCCAGATAGACCCCCAGCGCCATCGACAGCAGGCACAGCGGCAGCGAGAAAAAGAATACCAGAGCCGTTTGCCATCGCAGCCGCTTTAGTGCGGCAACGAGCAGCGTAAACAATACGGATACGATAAATAGGGAGGAGAAAATGGCGAGGCCGGATAGCAGCGTCGGGACAATCCCATATGTACCGAAGGTGAGAACAACCTGTGTAACCCCGAATATCAGCGATATCCCCAGACCTGCGAGCAAGGCCCAGCGAAGAGCCGGACTCACGTTAGAAGCAAGACTCTGCCTCAAAGACTTTTTCATCTTAAAATCTCCTCGTACACTGCTATTTTAAACTACCATTACTATATCATAGTCTTGTTCTATTTACGATCTGTTTAGGGAAGGTTAAATTTAAATTATAATGTCGAGCGTTTACTCCTCATAATAGAATGCGGCTTCTCAACACGATTAATAGACTGTTTACAGTGGAAACGAACCTCAAAACCAAAATGAAGTGACCCCTATGGCGGCAACCAAAGCACGATCTCGACTACAGCCGCGTCCGCTACGAGAAAACCTGTACACACTGCGGGCAGGAGGTGGTATTGTTTCGCTCACCGTATCGCTCTGGCCTCATTATATCAGGCAAAGGAGATTTTTCAATTTTAGGCGAAAAGGACGCCGCACAGTTCGATTGCTATCCGACTTATTTTATAATATTCGCAACCGCTCTCTCAAAACTGATTTGAGGAGCATATCCCGTTTCTTCCGCAAGTGGAGATATTTGAAACCAACTTTCGTCAAATTCCAGCCCGTCATCGCCGAGCTCGCCAATTCCCAGCGGGGTATTTACGCCCAAAATACAGCGCGTGTCTTCCAGCCACTGATACAGCGGCTTGGGTGAGCCGGAACCGATGTAATACTCCCGGTATCTGAGCGCATATGTGTCGCCCAGCAACCGTAAGCCCCGCGCAACGTCCTCCACCGCGACGATATCATAGACTGTTTGCGCGAAACCCAGCGACGGGCTTATTCCGGAAAGCAGACTTGCTACGACGGACGCCATCATTTGATCCGGCTTGATGTACCGCCCGATCGGGTGGCATATGGTGCACCAAACGAATTCGATCCCCAGCTTATGGGCAAGCTGATCCGCCATGGTGTGAGCGTGTGTCTTGCTCAGAATATAGAAATCCGGCCCTCCGAATTTCCCTGACGCAAGAATCTGCGGCGCTAATCGCTCGTAAATCGTACCCATAGCGATGAACCGTTTGCAGCCGAGTCTATCGGCCGTCAGCAGCGCTTCCAGCGTCAGCTCCGCGTTGCGGGTCTGGACAACCGCGTCGGCGCGGCCGGGCCCGGAGGCGCTCTCCCACGCCAGATGATAGAAGACGTCGGCCTTCTCTAAATCCTTCATATGGTGGACAACAGCCACCTGAGGCGGCAGCCTTGCCTGATTCGGATCATTCTCACGGCACAGCGCGGTCACTTGCACG
>JAITVU010000027.1 GCA_031285645.1 Oscillospiraceae bacterium
ACGCCCGGTCGAGCGTCAAGGCCATAGAGCAGGGGCTCGCCATTCTCAAGGATGGCGCGGTCATGAGTATTTGCATTTATTATGGCCGCAATAACGGCTATGATGAAAAGGATGCGGTACTGGCGTTTTTGAGCACGCTCGATGCCGCAGCTTTTACGGTTATTGTCCATCATTTTCATAACCGCGGCGGGGATGTCGCCATTCCCGTATCCGTGATTAAGCAGGGTTGATTGAGACGCCCTGCGGCGTGTGCCTTTGACCGGCTTTACGGTCCCTGGTTAATATATGCTATGCGCGAAAGGAAAAGCGAATACATGAATAAAAAAACGCAGGCGCGCAATATCGTGGCGGCGCTGGAAAAGACGTATCCGGACGCGATTTGCTCCCTGGCCTATGTCAAGCCGCATGAATTGCTGATTGCCACGCGCCTGGCCGCGCAGTGTACGGACGCGCGCGTGAACATTGTTACCCGGACGCTTTATAAAGTATACCCCACGCTGGAGGCTTTCGCTGAGGCGAGTGTCGATGATGTAACCGATATTGTGCGGCCGTGCGGATTGGGGCCGACGAAGGCGCGGGATATTGTGGCCATGTCGAAAATGTTGGTTGAGGAATACGGCGGGGTTGTGCCCGACACCGTGGAGGAGCTTCTCAAGCTGCCCGGCGTGGGTCGCAAAACGGCCAATCTTGTGGTGGGGGATATTTACCACAAGCCCGCGGTGGTGTGCGACACGCACTGTATCCGCATCACAAACCTGATGGGATTGACGGACAGTAAAAACGCCCTGATTGTGGAGCGCCAGCTCAGAGAGATTCTTGATCCGGAGAAATCGAATGATTTCTGTCACCGCCTTGTGCTGCATGGCCGTGCCGTCTGCGTTGCCCGCAGCCCGAAATGCGATCAATGCTGTGTTCGCGGGTTTTGTACATACGGCAAGGCGGATGATAAAAAGAAAAAGCGGGCAGGGTAAGGGATGAAACTGTAAATGGGCCTGTCTGCGGGTAACGGGCGCCGACGGCTGAAAGCCGCAAACCTGTATGGCCTTGCCATGCAGGTTCTTTAAAATCGCGGGGCGATTTTAAAGGGGCGCCCGTTGGGCTGGGGTCTTCCGCAAGAGAAATCATTGTTTGAAAGGAGCTGAGTATGCAGCTTTGGTTTACTGAAGAACATACCGAAAACGTTCGTTTTTCGATAAAAGTGGATAAACAGCTTTATAGCGGGCGCAGTGAATTCCAGCGCATCGATGTTTTCGAAACGCTTGAGTTCGGCCGCTGCCTGACGCTGGACGGCTTTATGATGCTGACTGAGAAGGACGAATTTATCTATCATGAGATGATGGTGCATGTGCCCATGGCGGTTCACCCCGCTGTAAAAAGCGTGCTTGTCATCGGCGCCGGCGACGGCGGCGCCGTGCGTGAGCTGACGGCGTATAAAACGGTTGAGCGTATCGATCTGGTCGAGATGGACCGGGACGTGGTGGCAATTTGCAAAGAGTATCTGCCGTTCACGGCTTGCAAGCTGGATGATCCGCGCGTGCGCATCCATTATCAGGACGGCTTGAAGTTCGTGCGCGGCTGTACCGACACATACGATTTGATCCTTGTCGATTCCACTGATCCGTTCGGCCCCGGGGAGGGGCTCTTTACAAAAGAGTTTTACGGGAACTGCTATAAGGCGCTGCGCCCGGACGGCATTATGATCAACCAGCACGAAAGTCCTTTTTACCACGGCGACGCCGTCGCGATGCAGCGTGCTCACCGGCGCATTGTTCAGTCCTTTTCCGTCTCAAAGCTGTATCAGGCTCATATTCCGACTTATCCGTCCGGGCACTGGCTGTTTGGATTTTCGTCCAAAAAGTATCATCCCGTCCGCGATTTAAGGGCGCAGGAGTGGAAGGCGCTTGGCCTTGAAACACGGTATTACAATACGCCGCTGCACCGCGGCGCGTTCGCATTGCCCGGCTATGTCCAAACGCTTTTGGAAGAAGTCGAGTAATTGGATGATCCGCAATGAAAACTGCTGCCCTGTGAGGCGTTTGATCCTATAACGATTAATGAACTTCCCCGGCGCACGGCGCATGGTCGGCTTTGCCGGTATTGGATATTACACCCCTTCGGTTCATGATTTCATAATAAAGATACGGAAAAAAGGCAGTGACAGAAAATCACCTTCCGGTTCTTTTCTGTCATTGCTGTAGTGTATGAAACGCGCAGGATGTGTACCGCGGCGATATCCTGCACATGCGCTTGTATACAACGGCGTGTCGCGGAGAAATGAGGTAAAAATGGGAAAAGCTTTGGTTATCGGATGCGGCGGCGTCGCCAGTGTCGCTATACACAAATGCTGCCAGAATCCGGAAGTTTTTGAGGAGATCTGCATCGCGAGCCGCACGAAGAGCAAGTGCGACGCGCTTAAGGAAAAACTGGATGGCGGCAAAACAAAAATATCGACCGCCCGTGTCGACGCGGACAGTGTTGAAGAGCTTGTCGCGCTGATAAAGGATTTCGGGCCGGATATTGTGCTTAACCTCGCGCTGCCGTACCAGGACCTGACCATTATGGACGCCTGCCTTGAAACCGGCGTACACTACATGGACACCGCCAATTACGAGCCGCCCGACGTCGCGAAATTTGAGTATAAATGGCAGTGGGCCTACCGCGAGCGCTATGAAAAGGCGGGGATCACCGCGCTGCTCGGCAGCGGCTTTGATCCCGGCGTTACCAGCGTTTTCGCCGCTTATGCCCAAAAACACTATTTCGATGAAATTCACACGATCGACATTTTGGACTGCAACGCGGGCGATCACGGGTACCCGTTCGCCACCAATTTCAATCCCGAGATTAACATCCGTGAAGTGAGCGCCAAAGGCAGTTATTGGGAAAACGGGCGCTGGGTTGAGACTGAACCCATGGAGATCAAGAGGGTGTATGATTTTCCCGAAATCGGTGAAAAGGACATGTACCTCCTGCACCATGAGGAGATTGAATCGCTCGCTGTGAACATAAAAGGCGTTAAGCGTATCCGATTTTTCATGACGTTCGGCCAAAGCTACCTGACACACCTCAAATGCCTTGAAAACGTGGGTATGACGTCCATCGAGCCCATTGATTACGAGGGAAAACAGATTATTCCGCTCCAATTCCTTAAAGCCGTACTGCCGGACCCGGCGTCCCTTGGCCCGCGCACAAAGGGCAAAACCAATATCGGCTGCATCTTTACAGGGATCAAAGACGGTAAAGAGAAAAAATACTATGTTTACAATGTCTGCGATCACGAGGCCTGCTATAAGGAAGTGCAGTCCCAGGCCATTTCCTACACAACCGGCGTTCCGGCGATGATCGGGGCCATGATGGTGATGAACGGGACATGGCGGCGGCCGGGCGTCTTCACTGTTGAGGAATTCGATCCCGATCCGTTTATGGAGGCGCTCAATAAATGGGGCCTGCCGTGGAAAGAAAGCTTTGATCCCGCGTTGGTTGATTGACAGGCGTGACACTTAGAGCCTGAATAGGCTCTTAACCGGCGGCAATAAATTGTCACAACGGGAACCGCCCCGCGCCTGAGGCGGGGCGGTTTTTCTTCCCGAAGATGGCGACAGGACCAGAGCCATCAATGATTGTGTTAAGACTTGATCCGAATATGAAGGGAAAATGCCATGGATTCGCTTTTCAGCACTCTGCCCACGCCCTGTTACGTTGTCGATACGCGCCTGCTAAAGCGCAATCTTGAGCTTCTGGCCGCGGTGAAAACGCGCACGGGATGCCGGATATTGCTGGCTCAAAAGGCTTTTTCAATGTTCAGCCTATACCCCATGATCGGCCGTTACCTCGACGGCGCCGCGGCGAGCGGGCTTTTTGAAGCGCGGCTGGCAAACGAGCATATGCCCGGTGAGAATCATGTGTTCGCGCCCGCGTTCAGGGATGCGGAGATGGATGAGCTGCTTGGTATTTGCGACCATATCGTCTTCAATTCCTTTGAACAGTGGGAGCGGTATAAAGACAGGGCTTTGAGGGCGGGGAAGCAATATGGCTTGCGCGTCAATCCCGAATGTTCCACGCAGGATCACGCGATCTATGATCCCTGCGCGCCTTTTTCGCGCCTGGGCATCACACGCGTGAATTTCAGGCCCCAATCCCTTGAGGGCATCAGCGGTTTGCACTTCCACACGCTGTGCGAGCAAAACGCCGACGCGCTGTCGCAGACGCTGCGCGCCGTTGAGGACAAATTCGGCGCCTATCTAAAGCAAATGCGGTGGATTAACTTTGGCGGCGGCCATCACATCACACGCGCGGACTACGACGTTGAACGCCTTATTGCGGAAATTATCCATATGCGGGACGCGTATGACCTGCAGGTCTATTTGGAGCCGGGGGAGGCCGTGGTACTGAATACGGGATTTTTGTGCGCGACG
>JAITVU010000176.1 GCA_031285645.1 Oscillospiraceae bacterium
GAAGCTTTCGGGCGCCGATGTGGACAAGCTTGTGGATATAATAGGCGACATTCCCGATGACTGCATGCTGGTCTTGACGGGCAAAGCCGCTTTTGACCCCAAAAGCGCGGGTGCGAAAAAAATCATCAAGGCGACTGAGGCCGCGGGCAGCGTCGTGGAGCTTGGCGCACGCACGCAGCAGGGATTGGCGGCTTTTCTGAAAAGCCAGGCCGGGCAGAACGGCTGCATGCTTCCAACGGACCTCGCGAACCGGATGATCACCGCCTGCGGTCCGGACATGAACACACTGCGCTGTGAGATCGCGAAGGTCTGCGCGCGGGCGGGCTACGGCGCGATTACGGCGGAACACATTGACGATGTCGTGATTCCCCGCACGGAAGCGCGTGTATTTGATCTGAGCAAGATGATACTGGCGGGCAACACCAAACGGGCCATGGATATACTGAACGATCTTTTTTACCTGCGCGAACAGCCCATCGCGATCCTGTCCACGCTGATTATGGCTTATGTGGATTTGTACCGGGCCCGCGTCGCCAGGGCGTGCGGCGCGCAGCAGAGCGACGTTGTAGAGCGGTTTTCTTATAAAGGCCGGGAATTTCGCGTGCGCAACGCCTTTAACGCGCGCCTGGACACACAGGCGCTGCGCCGCTGCCTGGACGCGCTTTACGACTGCGACAGGAAGATGAAAAGCACGGGCGTGGACGATAAAGTGCTTCTGGAGCAGACTGTGGTCCGGCTGTTTATGGCCGCCGCCTGAATAAGGGGCGGCGATACGCGCGGTATATTCGCCCCGCGGAGTGGGGCGGGCATTGCCGGGGGCTCGAGCGTCGAATAAGATTTTACTCAGCGAACGTCAAAAACGGAGCTTTTGAAGCAGTCGCGCACGCCTCCGGCGTGCCGTCAGGCGATTGTCTGGCGTTCGTTCGCTATATCATTGCTATTCATTGCAGCGTGGAGGAAAAATGCCGCAGGATAAAATAAAGCTCAAACAGGCTGTGATTGTCGAGGGGAAATACGATAAAATCAGGCTTGAATCTATGATTGACGCCCTCATTCTGCCCACGCACGGCTTCAGGATCTTCACGGACGGCGACATGCGCCGCTTTATCCGGGGGCTGGCCGCGAGCCGGGGCATCATTGTGTTGACGGATTCGGATACGGCGGGTTTTAAAATCCGCTCCTACCTGGGGGGGATGATTCCCAGAGAGCAGATCACGCATGTTTATATACCGGATGTTTCAGGTAAGGAGCGCAGGAAGAAAACGGCGTCCGCCGAGGGCAAGCTGGGTGTGGAGGGGATGGAGTCGACCGCGCTGAGAAAAGCTTTTGAGGCGGCGGGTGTCATGTCCGAAACGCGTGAGGCAGCTCATGACCCTGTTACAAAACTGGATTTATACGAAGACGGCTTTGTCGGCGGCCCGTGCAGCCGCGCGCTTCGCCAGGCGCTTTATAAAGAGCTGTCGCTGCCCGAACATATTAACATAAACGCCGCGTTGCCCCTTGTCAACGCGATGCTCACAAAAGATGAGTACAATAAAATGGCCGCCGCCCTGAAAGCGGGCGCGTTTCAAAGTGAAAAATAACCCCGCCGGTCTGTACTTCGGCGGGGTTTTACTATATAATGAATTCAATATTCAGTGTGGAATGCATAAATTTTTATGGAAACTGAACAAAGCCATGTGATTATAGAATCGGCCGCCCCGGTTTGAACAGCGCATATCAAAAAGCATAAGCCCGGAGCGAAGAGGTGACTCTGGCGGCCGTGAGGCCGGGACTGCCTCACGGCGTGCGGAAAAGGGGCTTTTCATGCCGACAGCGCAAAAACGTGCGGACGTACTACATAAAGAATGGAGAATGCATATGAAGCGGAGATTTGAACTGGATCAGGGGTGGCAGCTTGAAGCGCCGGGCGGCGGCTGGCTCGACATTGCGGTAATGCCCGCGCAGGTGCACGAGATTTTACACAGTCACGGCCTGATTGACGATGATTTTACAATCGGCATCGGCGAGAAAATCAAGTGGGTGGCCGAGCGGGATTGGACATACCGCTGTTCTTTTGAAGCCGGGGAGGGGAGCGCCCGTACATATCTTTATTTCGGGCTGCTCGACACACTCGTGGATGTCTATCTTAACGGGCGGCATATCGCCTATTCGCAGAGCATGTACTTGCCGCTGCGCGTGGAGGTGACGGACTCTCTTGAGGCCCAAAACCTGCTGGAACTTAAATTCCGTTCCCCCTATCAATATATGGCGGCCCATCCGTTGCCCAAAGAGTGGGAAGGCCGGGTGAAACACCACAAAATACTGCGTAAATGTGTGCACGACTTTTCCAACTACCTGGGCGCGCAGCCCTATATCACTGCCATGGGTGTGGGCTGGAGCGTCTACATGGAGAAAACGGACGCGGCTGAGATTACGCGATGCGATGTCACATCCTCACTGTCGAGCGGCTATGGTACGGGAGCGGTATCGCTCAAGCTCTTCACGGCGGATGTGCCGGGGCTTGGCGCTGTGGCCACGGTTTTTGGTCCTGATGGGGAGACAGTTGGGAGCGGCGCCCTTGACTTTGCCAAAGAGGGCGGCGATACAGTGGCGACGGGCTGCATTGGTGTTGAAAACCCCGCGCTCTGGTGGCCGGCCGGCCACGGCGCGCAGCCGCTTTACAAAGTGGACGTGGCGTTGACAATCAACGGGGAGACCGTTGATACCTGTACAAAACATATCGGGTTCCGCGAGCTCCACACAAACATGAATTTCGAGCTGACTGTAAACGGCCGGCGTATTCGCTTGTGGGGCAGCAATATCCCGCCTGTGGACGGCAAAACCCGCCGTTATAATCCGGAGCGTGTTGAGACACTCCTTGATCTCGCCGAAATGGCCCATATGAAGACACTGCGTATATGGGGCGAGGGCGAGCCTGTGGACGACAGGTTCTACGAGGCGTGCGACAGCAGGGGTATTCTGGTCTGGCAGGAGTTTTTCCATGGCTACGACAGCCAGCCTGATACAAGAGAATTTTTTGACCTGTGTCTTGAAGAAGGCGCGCATATGGTGAACCGCCTTAAGCACCACCCCTGTATTTTTATGTGGTGCGGCGGCAATGAGACGATTATGGGCAGCGAGTTTGATTCTCCGGGATTGCCTGTCATCGGCGCCGAAATTCTGCTTAAGGATTACAAGGCACTTGTCGAACGCCTTGACCCGGACCGCTACTATCACCCCACGTCCCCCTGGGGCGGGCCCTACGCCAACTGTCCAGAGGTGGGCGACACGCACGGCTACGAGATGTGGCGCTATAATCCGGGCATGGAGTATCCCGTCGCCTTTACGGAGCATATGCGCGTGTCCGGCGCGGCGGTAAAAAGCCTCAAACGCTTTATGCCGGACAATGAGTTCTGGCCGGAGGATTACGTCGATTCCACCACATACTCCCGCAAAAACGACGGCCTGATGCCGAAGGCCTGGGCCTACAGGGCGGGCGG
>JAITVU010000220.1 GCA_031285645.1 Oscillospiraceae bacterium
CGAGACGTTCTCCGCGACGATCACCGACGTTTTGGATAAGACCAACAACAACGCCCAGGCCGCGCAAATGGCGCTTGAAACCACGCAAAGCGCCGGTATGAAAATGAACGACAGCATGAACTCAATGAGCGCCATGCTCGACGCCATGCAGGGCATTGATGAAAGCTCCAAGAGCATCACCAAGGTCATCAAGGTCATCGACGATATCGCGTTCCAAACCAATATTCTGGCGCTCAACGCGGCTGTTGAAGCCGCCCGGGCCGGCCAGCACGGAAAAGGCTTCGCCGTTGTCGCCGACGAAGTGCGCAACCTCGCCGCCAAATCGGCTGCCGCGGCAAAGGAAACAACCGACCTGATCGACAACAGCTCCATGAAGGTGCGCGAGGGCAACGAAATTGTCCGCACGACAAACGAAAACCTCAGAGCATCGGCGGACCTCTCCAATCAGACCCTTGAAACCATTATGAAAATCGCGCAGGACTCCCAGGAGCAATCCGATTCCATTTCAGGGCTTCGGGACGGCATCGAGCAAATATCCCAGGTTGTGCAGGCCAACTCCGCCACAGCCGAGGAATCCGCCGCCTCCGCCGAGGAAATGTCCGCCCAGTCCGTCATGCTCAACGATATCGTGTCACGCTTTAAGCTCCGCGGCCAAAAAACCGCCGCGCCCGACTCCGGCTCGCAAGGTGGTTATGAATCGGGATTTTCTTTATCTTAACGGTAAGAATAATGAAACCGGCTGTTAATAAATAGCGATGAGATAACAAACATCATGCGGCGGGAGTTTACCCTCGCCGCATGATGTTTTTGTCTTATGCATCGAAAGTGAACGACCATTTTAGAGCACCACACCGCACAACCCCGCGCGCGTCGCAAAGCGCCCGCATTTAATTAATGTTCTTTTCCCTGTTCTGCGGGCGCGGGTAGAAAGTTGACGCGCCGCAGCGCGTCGTTTCATTGCCAGCAGCGACTTTATACGCGCGCGGTATGCCTTTCCAAAATAAAACGAACCATACTCTTTAGTTCTCCCTGTTATCCATATCCGGGTGGGTCCGGGAGGTGGCCCCTCCCGGCGTCCTTTGCTTCCTTTCCGACGCGGGAAAGGAAGTGCCTGTCGTGGCATGAGCGACAAGCCCCGCTGTGCAGCAGCGCCCTGCTAAAAATAATGGAATAATAGAAGATTCTTCTCCTCTCTCAGAATACAGCGGATTTCTGCACGGCCTAATATCTCTAAGGCCGATTGAGTTCAAGATGAAGTATAGGAAAAGGTCTGCCTTGCTCGTCATGCTCAGAACGGCTTGTTTGAATAAAACCCATGTGTTTATAGAAGCCGACGCCTTGTTCATTTTGCTCATTTACATCAACATTTTTTGCACCTAAATTCGCAAGGGCGAATTTCAAGAGTTGCTTGCCAATGCCTTGTCCTCTGGCACCGGCATCAATAAACAGCATTTCAATCTTTTCGTTTTCCACACCAATAAAGCCCCGCGCTATGTCCGTATCATCATGAAAACAATATAGACTTTCTATTGCAATTAAACCGCTTTTGGCATCGGGCTTTATAGCGATTATATCAGATTCGCTTAAAAAGGTGTGAGTTTTAACAACGGCTGATTCCCAAATATCAAGCAGACGATTTATGGCCTGCTCATCACGCTCATCCATAGATTTTATTCGTCCCATCATTTACATCCCCATTCGTCTACTCTATTTTATCATAATAACAAATACGGATGCAGTTTACTATACCTGTATCCGTATTTGTTTTCTTAAGACACAACGTGTTAGCCAAACCTTTTTACCATACACAGAGCCCGCAATATGCCGAAGCCGCAAATCCGCCGCGCTTTTAAAAGCGCATGCGAGCATGTGCTATGTCCGTGCCGGTAAACCGCCACGTAAGATTTGCGGTGTTTGGGATTTCATGGAAAACGAGATGCGTTCAAGTGTTGATTCATATTTACAAATCTGCTATAATATCTTGGCGAGTGTACAGGAAAAACCGTGTTTTTGCGCGGCTTTTGCTTTAATCCGTTAAACAGATGAAAGGGTAAAGCCCTTGAATGCTGAGCCCATAAGCCCATTATATGAAAGGAAAGTCCTTATGAGCCGCCTGACCGTCAATGAACTCAAAACCGAACTCAAAGCCGGGGGAAAGGTCTTTCCGGCTGTGGACGGCGTCTCATTCAGTGTTGAGGACGGCGAGACGGTGTGTATTGTGGGTGAGTCCGGCTGTGGCAAGAGCATGACAGCCTTTTCCATCATGCGGTTGTTGCCTAAAAACAGCCTTCACGCCATATCCGGCAGTATTGTTTATGACGGCAGGGAACTCTTGTCCCTGAGGGAAAAGGATATGCGCGGCATGCGCGGCAACGCGATATCCATGATCTATCAGGAACCGATGACATCGCTCAATCCTGTCTACACAATTGGCTGGCAGATATGTGAGAGCATACGCATCCATGGCGGCGTCTCAAAACAGGCCGCCCGGGAAAAAGCCGTCGAGATGCTGGGCCTCGTCGGCATACCCGATCCGGCGAGCCGCCTTGGCAGCTATCCGCACGAGCTGTCCGGCGGTATGCGGCAGCGCGTCATGATCGCGATGGCTTTGTGCGCGTCACCGGGGCTTCTTATTGCGGACGAGCCCACCACGGCGCTGGACGTTACCATTCAGGCGCAGATTTTGGCCTTGCTGCGGGACCTCAAACAAAAAATCGGCATGTCTATGCTTTTTATAACGCACGACCTCGGCGTGGTCTCTGAAATCGCGGACCGCGTCATCGTGATGTACGGCGGCAAAATCGTTGAGGAGGGGAAAACGCGGGATCTTTTCGCCCATCCCTTGCACCCCTACACAAAGGGGCTGCTCTCCTGCATCCCAACCATGGACGGCGAGAAGGGTGTACTGCCTGTTATTCGGGGCGTGCTGCCCGCGGCGGGCCATTACCCGAAAGGCTGCCGTTTTTCGAACCGGTGCGATTTGGTGCGGGATATTTGTCTTGCGAAAGAACCGACACTGGCGGGTTCCGAGGGCAGGACCTGCGCCTGTTTTATGGCGGAAGGCAACCTGGAAGCAGGTGACGCCTCGTGAATACAGCAGAGCCCGTCCTGCGCCTCGACGCTGTTTCCAAGCAGTTTTCCGCCGGGAAAAACAAACATGTCCGCGCGGTTGAGAATGTCAGCCTGTCACTCTTCAAAGGTGAAACGCTCGGCATTGTCGGTGAATCCGGTTGCGGGAAAACCACGGTGGGCAGAACGCTTATGCATCTGTACAAGCGCACGGGCGGAGAGG
>JAITVU010000236.1 GCA_031285645.1 Oscillospiraceae bacterium
CGCGCCGGCTTTTGGATATGGGCGCCCAAAGGCGGGATGTTATCGGCGTCTACAGTCATAAATCGTTTGACATGGTCGCGGGCGTAATGGGCATTCTTAAAGCGGGCTGCGCCTATCTGCCGATTGACGCGACATATCCCGATAACCGCGTTCAATATATCCTCAACGATTCAAAGGTTAAAATCCTCTTAACGACTGCCGATCTCATGGGGAAAATCACGTTTGAGCCGGACGCGCAGGTGGTGTTGCTGGATCAACTGCGTGCGGACGGCACAACAGCCAATCCGGATTGTCATGTGAAACCGGATGACCTTTGCTATGTTTTTTACACATCCGGTTCCACCGGAGAGCCCAAGGGCGTCATCCTGGATCACAGGGGCAGGGTCAACAATTTTTATGATTTTAACACCAGACTCAAAATGAATGAGTCTGACCGATTGCTGGCCATCTCTTCAATCAGCTTCGACATGTGCGCCTATGATGTACTCGGCACGCTGATCGCGGGCGCCGCGATTGTCCTGCCCGAACCCAATCTCGCGAAACAACCCATTCATTGGCTGCGCCTTGTCACTGAAACACAGGTGACGGTCTGGCACTCGGTTCCGACCATGCTGATGCTGTTGTGCAAAGTGATGGAGAACCGGAAAAGCGCCGATATATCGTCCCTCAAGGTCATTGAGTTGGGCGGCGACTGGATACCGGTTGAATTGCCCGGCATGATCAGGGCCTTTCATCCCGGCGTGCGCATTGTCTGTTCGGGCGGCGTGACGGAAGTATCCATGGATACAACGTTTTTTGAAATTGAACACGTCGGTCCGCGGTGGCGCAGCATTCCTTACGGAAGGCCGATGCACAACCAACGGGTCTATGTGCTGGACCGATACCAGGAACTGCTCCCTGTCGGGTTTCCCGGTGAACTGTGTTTCGGCGGCGTCGGTGTCGCGCAAGGATATTTCAATCGGCCTGAACTGACGGCCGAACGCTTTCTGCCCGATAAATGGTCGCCTGATAAGACAGGGAGACTGTACAGAACGGGGGATATGGGCTATCTCGACGAAACAGGTTTGCTGCATTTACTGGGGCGGATGGATTTCCAGGTGAAGATAAACGGCGTCCGCATTGAACTGGGTGAAATTGAAAACTGCCTGAAGGCTCACCCCGCCATTGATAACGCGATTTGCCTGGCGATTGAAAGAGAGAAAAAGCAGAAAAAACTGGTCGCCTTTATTGTTTATAGACAGGACTGCGATGAATTGAGCGATGAGGAGATGCGCGGGTATGTAAAAAGGACCTTGCCCGACGCGTTTGTCCCGGCGCTGACAATGACGTTACAGGATATACCGACAACGCCCAACGGCAAAGTCAACCGCAAGGAATTACTGCGTATGGCGTCGGAGAAATGGAAATAGGCGGCGTGATCGCGCCGGGGTGGTCTTTCGGCGATGGCGCCGTCAACGAACACGCCGCAGGCGTGTCGGCGGGCGCCGCCCGCCACAATGAAAACCGCCGGTTTTCATTGCGCGCTGACTTGATACGCGGATACCGCGTGCGGAAAGGATGAGGCCGTGTGGGAACTTGAATGCGAGATCGAGGGCAATAACTGCTACAACAGCATGCTTTTTTTGTTGTTGAAATGCTTTAAGCGCGACGATTTGTTTTTATATCTCAATAAATACTACAACCATTACTATACGAACCGCGCCGGTCTTTTGGCGGAAAGGCTTGACAGCAATTATCCAAGGCCCAACCCCGATGTCCTGAGGGATTATTGCGGCGTCGATGTCCGGTACACGGATTCGGCGCCGGACATCAGGCGGGTCATCAGCGAAGCCATACAAAAAGCGCCTGTCGGCGTCACTCTTGATCCTTATGACTGCGGCTGGACGCCCCATTACAGGAGGGCGCACTATAATCATTTTTGCTTTGTTGTCGGTCTGAGTAAAAATGATACCTGCATATGCAAGGATATTTACTTCTCCAAATGTGGATACATTGAGATCCCTTTTGCGGAGCTGGCGCTGATATACCAATACATATACACGTTTGAATTTTTGCCGTTTGAGCCGCCTGATAAAGAGAGCCATATCAACTTTTTGACAGGGAATATAAACGCGCTCTCGGAAAGAAATACGGATGAAGAAAGGAGGCAGCTTAAAGAATACCTCAACAGCCGGTTCGAGCTTAAAGAAGAAATACCCGATCTCAAGTATCTGGAGACGTCGGCGCTTCTCCTTAAGCTCATGTGGTTCGCGGAAGACAAGAGAATGTTTATTGCCGGTCTCAAGACCTTGTCCGGCCGTTTCCCCGGCCTGAACTATGACTCTGTCTATCGGCCGCTGCGCGATTGTGTGCAGGCGTTCGTTAATTTAAGAAGCGTGCTGATTAAATCGCTGATAAAAAAAGATGTGGACCGGCGTTTGCTTTCCACCATAATCGATGAGATATATGACTGCGATCGGCGCGTGATAAAGGCGATGCGAAAAAAGGAGTAACAGGGCATCTGATATTTTGCGGCACGTTATGCTAGAACCCCTTTGAAAATGTGTGTATGCTGCACAAAAAGAAAATGAGGTGTGAAAATGATTCATGTCGATAATTTGAGCAAGACCTTCACCTATTATGAGAAAGAAGCCGGCATGAAGGGAAGTTTAAAAAATCTGTTTAAACGTAAAACCCTTAAAAAAGAGGCCGTCAAGTCGTTGTCCTTTCATATTGACAAAGGCGAAATTGTCGGATTCATCGGGCCGAACGGCGCCGGGAAAACGACGACTCTAAAAATGCTGTCCGGCATTTTGTATCCGACAGGCGGCACGGCGACTGTCGGGGGATATGTTCCCTGGGCGCGTGAAAAAAAATACAAGACGATGTTTTCGATTGTGATGGGGCAGAAAAGCCAGTTGTGGATGGATCTTCCCGCGTCCGATTCGCTGCTCCTCAACAAGGCCATCTATGAAATCAGCGACGCCGATTATAACCAGACGGTCGGCGAGCTTGTCGATTTGCTGGATCTCGGTGAATTGATGAAGATTCAGGTTCGCCGGTTGTCACTGGGTGAGCGCATGAAATTTGAGCTGCTTGCGTCGCTGCTGCATCGGCCGCGGGTCATTTTTTTGGATGAACCAACAATAGGCCTTGACGTCCTGTCACAAAAGAATGTGAGAAGCTTCCTCAGTCAGTACAATAAAAAATACGAAGCCACAATGATCCTGACCAGCCACTATACGAAGGATTTGGAGGCCTTGTGCAACAGGGCGATCCTTATTAACGGCGGTGAAGCCCTGTTTGACGGCGCGCTGATCGATCTCAACAATTTTCTGGGTTACCAGAAAATGATCAGGTTCACGGGCGCGCTGTCTCTGAATGAATACAAAACCGCACTGGATTTGAGGCTTGAAAGCGATAACGGCACATATGTCATGCCCGTTTCGGAAGAGAATCTGAACGAAACGATGAAAAACCTGCTTGACCGCCCGGATGTCACGGGGGTTACGGCGGAGGACATATCACTCGACGACGCGATTTCGCTGCTTTACAAGCGTGATAAGGAGCTCATATGAAAAAATACCTTCTTGTCATGAAACTTGCGCTTGAGACCGAATTGGAATATCGGATGAATTTTTTTGTCAGCCTGCCGGGACTCTTTGTGCCGATCATCGTCAATTCATTCTTTTGGGTGGCGGTTTACGCCAACAGCTCGGATTCAAGGCTCTACGGGCTCACCATGCAGGAAATGATTGTTTATATCGTTGTATCCAATTTGATTTACTTTTTTATTTCAGCCAAGTTCACAAAAGACATTGCCGGTGATATCCGTTCAGGGACACTGAGTAATTATGTCGTCAAGCCTGTATCCTACATTTTTTATCAGTTTTTCAAGCATATGGGCGCCAAAATTGTTTCGTATGTCATGTTTGTTGTGTTTGCCGGCGCCTTCTTTTTATTCGCGGCAGCCAATAATGTTATGGATTTGTCGTTCAGGCGATTTGTTTTATTT
>JAITVU010000324.1 GCA_031285645.1 Oscillospiraceae bacterium
CGCTTTGCGACGCGCGCGGGTTTGCATAAGAGACGGAGAACGCCGCCGGATTGATCCGGCGGCTTTCTCCGTCTCTTATGCATATTGGCTCGGCTCCTCGCTTAAAGCGAGACATGATATATCATTACCGTATATATCCGACTCGAATGTGTGGCCGTGGTAAGGCAGTGGAAGCGGCGATGGCGCGTCCGCGCCGTCCATTATCACGCCGTGTACCACCAGAAATCCCGTGACCGCTTGAGGTTCCTGCTCATCCAGTGGGATGTCAAAACGCGCGGCGCCCGCCGTAAACGCCAAATCATCGATGACGACGGAAGACGCGCTGAAAGCAAACCCAACAAAGACAGTCAGCGCCATGATCAAAAGCTTTTTCATTTATATGACCATCACTTTTCCTTAATAGCTGAATTTCAGTAATTACGATGCTGAAAGGCCACAAATCACCATTAATAGTATCAGCTGTTTTAATCAAATTATTCCATATATGTATTGAGGCAGGGAGACGGGCGATTTATGGTCTGCAAAACAGGGCGGACATATGTCCGCCCTGTTTCATCTATATTTATATTTGCTTTTTAATCCTGTTCAGCGCGCTTTTTTCAAGCCTGGATACCTGTGCCTGAGAAATACCGATCTCATTGGCGACCTCCATCTGCGTCTTGCCGACAAAGAAACGCAAAGACAAAATCTTCTTTTCGCGCTCGCCCAGATTTTCGATCGCTTCCTTAAGGGATATTTCATCCAGCCAGTCCTGGTCGCCCGTTTTGTCACCGACCTGGTCCATGACAAAAATGGTGTCGCCGCCGTCCGAGTAGGCGGGCTCATACAGGCTGACGGGTTCGACAATCGCCTCAAGGGCCAGAACGACATCTTCCTTTGGAAGGTCCATTTCCTTGGCGATCTGTTCCACAGTAGGCTCCCTGTCATGCTCGGCCACCAGCCGCTCTTTGACCTGCATGGCCTTGTAAGCCGTGTCGCGCAGCGATCGGCTCACGCGGATGCTGTTGTTGTCCCTGAGATATCGGCGAATTTCACCGATGATCATCGGCGTGACTGTATCCGGTCGAAAAAGAGGCGTGTCAATACAGCAGTTTATAGTGAATATCCACTGCGTTGTCCTTGACGACCACTTTCTCGATGCATCGCCGTATGACGCCTTGTTTTTCCCGGACACTCATATAATCCCAGGCGTCCTTGAGCCCTTCTATGGCTTTGAGTGTTTCGCTCATTTTATGGGTTGTTTCGCTGCGTTTTTGCTCGCGTATGATTTGCTCGCGGATTTTTTTGAGATCGCCCTGTTTTTCTTCGATGCTTTCAAGCAGCAGCGCGTTGCCGTCCTTTGAATACAGGTCGTACAGCCTTTTGATTTGCAGTGAAACTCCGTCGTACTGCCGGTTGAGGCTTTCCATCGCGGTAATCCGTGCTGCGCCGCTCTCCTCCTCTTTCTGCTTTTCATATGTGAAGCGGAATAAATCTTTGACCACATGATCCTCAACGTCGTCGGCCCATACTTTTTCATTGTCACAGTCCGGGTCCTTTACAAGATACATTTTGCTTTTCTGCTGGGAATAGCACACCAGCTTGACGCCGTTTTGCCCCCATTTCTGGTACCGCATCTTGGCCCCGCACTTACCGCAGTGCAGAAGGCCGGTCAGCAGGTATTCCGATGTGGCGATGCGCTGGACCGACCGCTCCTTCATCATATCCATGGCTTTTTGATAGATCTCAGCCGAAATGATCGGCTCATGCTTGCCGATGTAATCCACGCCGTTATAGGATATATAGCCGCAGTTGGTTTTTCGCGTCAGGATCTGAACGGCGAGCCTGTCGTACTTGAGCCCCGTCATCTGCGCGATGCGCTGGGGCGCGTAACCCTGAAGATAGAGATCATAAACGGTGCGCACGGTTTCGGCATCCTTATTCGGGACTAAAATGCCCTTGTTCCTGTCATAGTCGTAGCCGAAGGGGACGCGGCCGCCGCCCATCCAAAGCCCCGACTTGACCCGTTCCTTCATGCCCATGCGTGTGCGTTCCCGGATCGTTTCGCGCTCAAGCTGCGCGAAGGCCGACATAATGCCGAGCATGGCCCGCCCGATGGGGGTTGAGGTGTCCATGTTCTCATTGAGCGAGACAAAGTCGGCGTTGTGCGGGTTGAACACATCCTCGATGAGGTACAGGGTGTCTTTTTGGCTCCGCGAGAGTCTGTCCAGTTTATAGACGACCACGTGGGATATCTTGTTATCCTTCACGTCCTGTACCAGCTGCCGCATGCCGGGGCGCTCAATATTGGAGCCTGTGAAGCCGCCGTCGATATAAAACCGGAACTTTTTATAGCCTTTTGACTTGCAGTAAGCTTCGAGCATTTCCTTTTGGGCGTCAATTGAGTAGCCCTCTTCGCGCTGCGCGTCGGTCGAGACGCGAATATAGAGCGCTTTTGTTTTTTTCTCTGCCGTGACGTCCGGCAGGGATTTTTTCGCTTTCATTTTATCACCTTAAATTAAAAAACCACAGGTGGCTAAACGCTGTGTTTGCGTTTGTGTTTAGCCGTGTAAACTGTAGTCTGATGTCTGAACCTCATATAATATAAATATATCAATACTCTGTGCCCGTGAACACGCAAACAACGTGAATTCACTGTTGGCGCCATTTCGGCTGCCCGAACAGGCAGCCGTGTGGAGAATGCCGCCTGTTCAACACAGCCGATGGGGCTGAGTTGAATCGAAATAAACTGAGACGGCGCTTCCATATATCATATCATATAAAAATCCGGCAATCCACTACTGCCATGAACTGCCATTTTGTTGATCGGACGC
>JAITVU010000336.1 GCA_031285645.1 Oscillospiraceae bacterium
GAGCAAATCCATTTATAGCCTTCTTTCGAGATATCTGTATATAGTGAACGAACATCAAAACCGTTCCGGCGTGCGCGTTCACCATGTATGGTGTGAAGGCCGCTTAGCGGACACATTCGCGCGTGCGCGAGAGAATACGTCAAAAATGGTCCATTTTTGACATTCGCTGGGTATAATGAGGTGCGACCCGGGAGGCCAAACATCGGGGACGCAAAAAAGGCCACAAATCGGCGTTTACCCGGAATAAAACGGCCTTACGGTATATTTGTCCCGCCAATGCCGTTTAAAGCTTCCCTGAGCACCTCGCAGACTGAAGGGTGAGGGAACGTAACCTCACCGACGCGTTCAATGTCGAGCGCCATATCAATCATCATGGCCGCGCCGAAGATGATTTCCGAGACATAGCTGCCGATCATGTGCGCGCCGACCAGACGGTTGCTTTTTTTGTCGACAATCAGGCGCAGAACACCGTCCCCGCCCTCCACTTCGGCCAGGTAACGCCCGGAATAGCGCATGGATAAGGCGGTCACCGCGATGTCCAACCCTTTTTCGCGCGCACTCTCCTCCGTTTCGCCCACACCGGCGACCTCGGGATTGGTGTAGATCACGGATGGTATGGCATTGTAACGCATCGTGTCTGGGCCGCCAAGCATTTGAGCGACCGCCACCTCGGCCTCGCGGTAGGCGGTGTGGGCCAGCATGGATTTACCGTTGACATCGCCCGCGGCATAGACGCCCGGAACATTGGTGCGCATGCTGTTGTCTGTTATAACGGCGCCGCGCTCTGTGAGCACGCCGATATTTTCAAGCCCGAGCCCCTGCGTATTAGGCGCGCGGCCGATTGAGAGGAGCACCTTGTCCGCGCTGATTGTCTGCGCCACACCGTTTTCTTCATAACTCACACTGTTTTCGCCTATGCCGGTTACGCGGCAGCCGAGCTTAAAAGCGACGCCCTTCTTCTTATAATTGCCGAGCAAAATCCGGCTGATTTCATTTTCTGTGAGGCCGGCGATTTTATCCAGCATTTCAATGACTGTAACCTTGCTGCCCGCCGAGTTATAATAGCTGGCCATTTCAAGGCCGATGACGCCGCCGCCGACCACGACCAGTTCGGGCGGAATGTCGGTGAGGTCAAGAATCTCACGATTTGTTAGCACAAACTCCGATGCGATACCCTCCTTCACGCCCGGTATGGGCGGGATCACGGGCGCCGATCCACTGGCAAGCAGAATATGTTGAGCCTGAATGGGGGTATCGTCCACAGTGACGATAAAACCGCTGGTTTCCCGCCCCGTGATCACGGCCGTGCCGGAAAGCATGGTGACGCCGGCCTTGTTCAGTTTGGCCTTGATGCCCGCGACAAGCACTTTGATCACCTTGTTTTTGCGTTGAATCACCTTGCCCTGATCAATACCGGCCCCTGTGACGGTGACGCCGTATTTATCGCCGGTCTTGGCATAGTCGAGGATTTTAGCGGAATGAAGAAAAGTCTTGGAGGGGATGCAGCCCTCGTTGAGGCAGACGCCCCCGAGCGCCCTTTTTTCAATCAGCGCGGTTTTAAGTCCGCCCGCGCCCGCCTGACCGGCCGCCGTATAGCCTGCCGGGCCGCCGCCGATGATGCATAAGTCGAACTGTTCCATAAAAGTGGCTGTTCCTTTCTGTGGGTCTGGATGGATAGTTATTTATGTTATAGCGATACGGAAACAATAAGTTTGTTTGCACGGTTTTAACCGTGCGCCGCCAAAGGCGGTCCATACGGACTGCATACTACTGCATACTCATATGCGTGTCGCAGCGTTAAGTGGGCTTGGCCCACTTGTGTGAAACGGTGTTACGGTTTCAAATATATAAGAATACATAGTGATTTTAACATCTTGCCACAGGGAAATCAATAAGGAGACTGGCCTTGCGAAGATGCAGCGACCTTGACATCACCACGTAATATGATATAATCAAATTGATAAAATTTTAACAAAAGTGGCTGAAGAGTGGTGCGTTCTTATGAATCTGGTACAAATGAAATATATCGCCGAGGTCGAGAAGACAGGTTCGATTACGAAAGCGGCCGAAAACCTTTTTATGGGTCAGCCAAACCTCAGCCGGAGCATCCGCGAGCTGGAGGGGGAACTGGGGTTCAGCATTTTCCGCAGGACGGCAAAAGGCATGTTGCCTACTAAGGAGGGGGAAGAGCTTCTCTCACGCGCGCGCAACATCCTCGGCCAGGTCCAGGCAATCGAAAACATCGGAAAAAATGACGCGCCGAAGCGCCAGACACTCAGCATTTCGGTGCCGAGAGCCGGTTACATCTCGGCGGCTTTCGCGAACTTTACCGCCACGCTTGATACGAGCAGGCCGATCGACCTTGACTATAAAGAAACAAACGCCATGCGTTCCATCGATAATATTCTCACGCGCAATTATAATCTCGGTATTGTGCGCTACCGCGTCACAAGTGAGGATCACTTTCTGGCGCTTTTCAAGGAAAAGAACCTCAAATACGACGAAATCGCTACAATCAATTACCGCATCCTGATGTCCGGGGAGGGGCCACTCGCGGGATACGAGCGCCTGAATGCGGATCAGCTCGGTGATTTAATCGAGCTTGTTCACGGGGACCCGTATGTCCCCTCGCTTAACATTATGCAGGTGCAGCAGGCGGAGTTTACACCGGCGGTCGACAAGCGCATATATATTTATGACAGGGCAAGCAAGCTTGATATCCTGAGCGGCGTCGCAAACACCTATATGTGGGTCTGCCCCGTATCAAGCGAGGTGCTTGGGCGGTATGGGCTCGTCATGAAGGATTGCAGCGGCGTTTCGCGCGTGTACAGGGATGTCCTGATACGCAGGCGGCGTTATAAAATGACGGATTTGGACAATGCTTTCATTAATGAAGTGCTCAAGTGCCGTCGGACAGTGCAGCAACAGGACGGCGCTGTATAGCGACATAGTCGATTGCTTATGAAAAAAGTACACGGTCTCATAAGGCCGGATTAAACCCGTCCACGCCAAAAAGTATGATAATGCCGTTTGAAGAACACACGCAGGTGGTCACAATAGCCCATTCGCCTTGAAACGGGGCGAACTGTTTCAAAGATGCAAAGTCCTGTGAACTTAATAACCGATAAAACCCGCCTTCAGGCAGGTTTTATCGGTTATGGATGTGACGGCCGGTTTATCTCGCGATGGGTTCTTGTTGTTTAAGGTAGTCCGCCAGAGTATCGATGATTTCACGGGCGTCCTGACGCCAGACGACCTCGATCTCGTATGTGCCGCCGTCTGCGGGTATGGCGGTCAACGCGGGATCGTTGAGCAAAACGTCGAGTCCCAAAGAAAGAAGCCACTTGTCGCTTGTCTTGATTTCGAGCAGCTGCGAGAGCTGATTTTCCGTATAAGTGCCGATTTTTGGCGTGAATCCGTGCTGCTCACACCACATAACGAGAATGTCCTGCGGTTTGGGTGAAATATGCACATGCGTTGTAATAAATTCCTGATCCTTAAAATCGCACCAGTCAAAGCCGTCTTCAAGCGTTTGCAGGAACGGGTTTCCGTTTCTGGCGTACAGGTACATGGGGACGGTATTGATCACGGCGTGCATGTACTGCGCCGTAGGGTCATCGGGGGGGTAACAGCAACCGATGATGGCGTCAAACGCGCCGCCGACCAGGCCGCTCTTGATTTCACTGAGATTATCCACATGAAGGTGCAGGTTGACGTCGGGGTGATCGGCCAGAAACAAAGCCATGTTATCCTGCCAGAGTTCATTGGAGCCAAGCGAAGAGATAAATTCACAGCCAATCGTTATTTGCTCTCGTTCGCCCTTTTGCGTAGCGCGCGCTTCGTCAATGGAAG
>JAITVU010000344.1 GCA_031285645.1 Oscillospiraceae bacterium
CGGCCATTTGACGCACGGCTCGCCGGTTAATTTTTCAGGCAAAAACTACACGATCATCCCTTACGGTGTAGACAATCAATCCCATCGCATAGATTATGACCAGGTCCGCGCGCTCGCCATGCAGCACAAACCAAAAATGATTATCGCGGGCGCTTCCGCCTATCCGCGTGAAATCGACTTCAAGCTGTTCCGCGACATTGCCGACGCCTGCGGCGCGTACCTGATGGTCGATATGGCGCATATCGCCGGGCTTGTCGCGGCAGGCCTTCACATGTCTCCCCTTCCATACGCCCATGTCACAACCACGACCACCCATAAAACACTGCGTGGCATTCGGGGCGGCGCTATTTTTACAAATGACGCGGAACTCGCAAAAAAAATAGATAAGGCTGTTTTCCCCGGCACGCAGGGCGGCCCGCTTATGCATATTATCGCGGCTAAGGCCGTGGGCTTTGGCGAGGCCTTAAAAGCTGATTTTAAGGATTACCAGAAACGAATTGTCTCCAACTGCAAAGCGCTTGCGGACGCCCTTGTCGAAAAGGGGTTCAATCTTGTTTCCGGCGGCACTGATAACCACCTCATGCTCGTCGACCTGACGAATCTCGATATGACAGGCAAGGAGATGGAGCACCGACTCGATGACGTTTATATAACCGTCAATAAAAATTCGATTCCCAATGAAACGCGCAGCCCCTTCGTCACAAGCGGCATACGCGTCGGAACGGCGGCCGTAACAACACGCGGCCTTATCGAGGCCGATATGGCCACAATCGCCGAATGCATGTGGCTGACAGCCACGGACTACGAGGCCAAAGCCGACGCCGTTAAGGAAATGGTCACGTCGCTGTGCGCGAAGTATCCGCTTTATGAATAACTGACGACGCCGTTTTTCGAAAATATATGAGTACGCACCGGAGGACGTAACCTATGGCCTTATTCAGGGGTGTGATCCGCTCAAACGTTTTGGGCATGGATACGGGACTGTGTGTGATATTACCGCAGGACCGCCTGCTGCCGGAAACAGCGCCCGGCAAGGTTTTGTATCTGCTGCACGGGCTCGGGGATAACTGCGAGGCCTGGGTGCGGTACACGGCCATTGAGCGTTACGCGCGGCAATATGCCCTCACTGTCGTGATGCCTGAGGTGCAGCGCAGCTTCTATATGAACATGGCGTACGGGCTGCCCTACTTTACTTACATAACGGAGGAACTGCCGGCGTTGTGCCGCGATATGTTCGGCATCAGCGGCCAAAAAGAGGACTCATATGTGGCCGGTCTGTCCATGGGTGGTTACGGCGCCATGCTTTGCGCGCTCACCTGTCCGGAAAAGTACGCCGGGGGCGCCAGTTTTTCGGGTGCTGTTGATTTCCGCGGCGTCTTGCGCGATCATATGAACGGTGATAACATCAAACAGATGCAAGCCGGAATCGGCATGGATCTGGAAGTCCGCGAAGCGGATGACCTTTTCCTGCTGGCGGACAGGATCTCTTTACTGCCCGACTCCGACAGGCCTAAGCTATATCTGTCCTGTGGTTTCGACGATTTTCTTTATGAATCCAATATTGACTATAAAAATCACCTTGAAAGCAAGCGTGTTTCGCATCTGTTCATGGATTGGCGCGGCGACCACGATTGGGATTTTTGGGATAAATCCGTACAGCATGCCCTTGTCTACTTCTTTGCGCCCACCAAAGACGCCTGACGGATTCCTCTTATTTCGTTCAACTGCTATAAACATTTAAAAAAATGGGAAGAATACAGATAATAAATCAACTGTTCACGTTGATTTGCGCGGGTAAATACGTGTTCACATGAATTTACACCGCGTATCACTACAAAAAAATACAACAAAGGAGCGTAACGCAATGGAACTGAAAGGGTCAAAGACGGAAAAAAACCTGATGGACGCTTTTTCGGGCGAGTCACAGGCCAGAACCAAATACACGTTTTATGCCAGTCAGGCTAAAAAAGAGGGCTATGTCCAGATTGGACAGTATTTTCAGGAAACGGCCGACAATGAAAAAGAGCACGCCAAAATCTGGTTTAAGCTCCTGCATGGCGGCAGCGTCGGCAATACGAACGCCAATTTGCTGGACGCGGCCGGCGGCGAACACTACGAGTGGACTGACATGTATAAGCGCTTCGCCCAGGAAGCCAGAGAAGAGGGATTTGACGACATCGCCCGCCTGTTTGACGGCGTCGGCAAAATAGAAAAGGAACACGAGGAGCGGTATCTCAAGCTGCTTCACAACATCGAAAACGGCGAGGTCTTCTCCCGCAAGGAGAAAACAATCTGGATTTGCACAAATTGCGGCCATATTTATGACGGTGAAAGCGCCCCCAATAAATGTCCCGTGTGCAGCCACCCACAGGCGTATTTCGAAATCCGCACCATTAATTACTGATCACCGCGCGTAAAGCCGCGGTATAGTCACACTAAATAACCCGGCATTAATATAGGCGCCGGACTCGGAAGGAAACGGAAGCTGAATGGAAACCTGGAAGATATTGCTTATAACAATTCTGTCGGCGGTTGTGCTGGGCTGTATTATCGGCGTTATTATCGGTAAGTATCAGGTCAAAAGGGCCCAGTCCGATCGGAAGCCGCTTCTGTCGGTGAAGGAGAGAGTCATCTATTTTCTCTGTATGGCTCTGGGCGCGGGCTGTATCCTGTTCGGCGTTTTGTACACCTTTCCCTCCTCCCAAAATCCGGATATGACTGACCCGGGCAATATGATTGACGGCGGCATGATCGGCGGCGGCGCGGCTGAAGGCGACATAGCCGATGGCGGCCAGGCGGCAGGCGATCAGGAGGCGGCCATGGCTATCAATCCAAATCCCGGCGCTGAGTCGGCAGCTGATGAAAGCGATTCAAACAGCGGTGACGAAATCGGAGACAGCGACGATGAAAGCTCCGGTGATGTTTCGGAAGACGAAACTGAAAGCGATGACGGCAACGCCGACACGACGACTGACAACGCCGCCACAGATGTTCCTGTGGCGCGGGATGCACCTGCTATAAGCGTTCAGGGCGGCAG
>JAITVU010000374.1 GCA_031285645.1 Oscillospiraceae bacterium
GCAAAACGCGCCGGATGTTTATGAACAGATCAAACGGCGCGTGCGTGAGGGGCGCTGGGAGGTCAACGGCGGCATGTGGGTTGAGGCGGACTGCAATATCGCTTCCGGGGAAGCCCTGATACGCCAATTTCTTTACGGCATCCGTTTTTTCAAGGATGAATTCAGCCAGGATAACGATATTCTCTGGCTGCCCGACGTTTTCGGGTATTCGGCGGCCCTTCCTCAGATCATGCAAAAATGCGGCCTGCCTTATTTTATGACGACAAAGATCAGCTGGAATGAGTTCAACAAGATTCCGTACGATACCTTCATGTGGGAGGGCATCGACGGCACAAAGGTCCTGACCCATTTTATACCGACGCGGGATTACAGCGGAGACACGGGCGCTGCACACGCGTCGCACTTTACGACCTATAACGGTTACCTGAAGCCGCTTCAGGTGAAGGGCGGATGGAAACGTTACCAGCAAAAGCACATCAACAGCGAAGCACTCATGGCCTTTGGTTATGGTGACGGCGGCGGCGGCCCCACAAAGGATATGCTCGAAAATCAACGCCGTCTGGCAAAAGGCATACCGGGATGTCCGATCACAAAAATGTCCACTGCCGGCGATTTCTTTAAGAAACTGGAAAAAGACGTGGCCGGCAACAAGTATCTGCCCACATGGACAGGCGAGCTCTATCTGGAATACCACAGGGGCACCTACACATCCATGGCGCGCAATAAAAAATCCAACAGGCAATCCGAGTTTATGGCCTTGAATACCGAACTTTATGCCTTGCTTGCGGAAAAAATGGCCGGCAGCGCCTACCCGCAGGATGTTATTGACGCGCAGTGGGAGATTATTTTGCGCAACCAGTTTCACGATATCCTGCCCGGTTCATCCATCAAGGAAGTCTATGACGATTCGAAGGCGGAGTATGAGGGGGTGTCCAATGTGCTGGAGGAGCTGGCGTCGGACGCCTTGGCCGCTGTGGCAAAGCACTTGGCGGCGCCTAAGGGGAGCTTGATTGTCTTTAATCCGAATGGGTTTGATTCAGCCGATGTTGTGGAAACAAGTTTGCCGAACGAATTTGATAACCCTGTCTTATCGGATGGAAACAATGTGATTAGCACCCAAAAAACAGAAGGCGGCATGTATGTATTCCGCTCGACAGCTGTCCCGGGAAAGGGCTATAAAACCTATGTGCTTCAGGAAGGGGAAGCGGCGCCGGATCAGGCCGTAACGATATCGCCTGAGTGCATCGACACCCCTTTGCTCAGCATCAGTCTGAACAAGAAAGGGCAGTTCACCTCAATATATGATAAAGCGGAAAAAAGAGAGCTGCTTAAAAAAGGACAGTGCGGCAACGTTCTGATGAGTTATGAGGATAAACCCCACAACTACGATGCCTGGGACGTGAATAATTACTATACGGAAAAATCGTGGGAAATCGGTGAACCGTCGGCGATCACAGTTTGTGAGGCGGGTACGGTGCGCTACGGCCTCAGAATTGATTATCCCTATCTCGATTCAAAGATTGTGCAGGTTATACATGTCTACCCCGACAGCAAGCGCATCGACATCAAGACTGAAATCGACTGGAAAGAGAAGCAAATTTTTGTAAAAGCCCTGTTTCCTTTTGATATTCACGCCGATTCAGCCACTTATGATATTCAGTACGGCAATGTCATACGGCCGACGCACTTTAACACGTCGTGGGATTTTGCCCGTTTTGAGGTTTGCTGTCATAAATGGCTCGATATTTCAGAGGACGGCTACGGCGTCAGTGTCCTCAATGACTGCAAATACGGCTGCAGCGCGCACGACGGCGTCGTCGGGATTTCGCTGCTCAAATCCGCCGTTTACCCGAATCCTGAAGCCGACAAGGAAAAACATCATTTCACATATTCACTATATCCGCATAAAGGTACGTGGAAAAATGCCGATACAGTTAAAGAGGCGTATAGGCTGAACAACCCTATGCGCGCGATAGAAAAACGGGATAACGCGGGAAGCGGGCCGGCGCAGTACGGGTTGGTCACATCGAATGCTGAAAATGTCATAGTTGAAGCTGTAAAAAAAGCGCAGGACAGCGACGAGATGATCATACGCCTGTATGAGTGCTACAACCGGCGAACGAGCGCCTGCATTACATTCGGGTCAACTGTTTCCTCTGTTTATGAATGCGATATGCTTGAACAGGGGAGCACGCCCGTAAATTTCAAAGGAAACACGGCGGAATGCCTGTTTAAGCCCTATGAAATCAAAACACTGCGCGTCACACTGCGGGATTAATTACCGGAAATTGACATTTATTCACACAGCTTTTTATAGCATATTGCTGTTTTTTTGTCACAACCTGTTTTTTAATGATGACAAAACATACCCGGTCTGCTATAATTAAGTAAAGTTGATTTGCCACAGTTTTTTGTGACGGATCAAATATATGAAATGGGAGGAAAGTCAAAGTAATGAAATCAAGAGCTACCAAGCGCATACTTTCATTATTCCTTGCTCTGGCCATGGTGGTCGCGCCGCTGACAATGAATGTCTTTGCTGAAGAAGTGACGGCCGAGCCGGAAGCGACTGCAGCGATTGACGAAATCGTGAAGCCCGATCTGGAGATTCTGGAGAATCCGGTAGCACCGCCGGCCAAAACAGCCAGCAGAAGCGTTCAAATTTCTGATGGGGGTGAAAGGCCGTATGTGAGAGGTAAGGACATACCTTTACCCGAAACATTCACTGTACCGGCGACTAGAAACTCACAAAGAAATACGACAACGCGTGCAATGACAAGCGGTGAAGCCGAAGACTTTTATCTTTATAATGCGGGCGAAGCCGGCATGACAACTCTTTACCGTTATGCTCAAACAGCAAATTGTGAAGTCTTTATTGATACTAGTCTTACAACATCGCAGTATTTCATTAATGAGGCAGACAATATCGCACAAAAATTTGAAGATATTTACCGCAATCTGTCTAATCCTTCTTCTGATTTATATGTGGGTTTGCCATATTTTGAAGGTGCAGCTAATAGAAAAATCTCAATTCTACTTTTTGATATTGACGATGATGGCGATGATGCTTATAACCCTTATGTTGCCGGATTCTTCACGAGTTATGACTATATAGCTAGTAACAGCAATCAATGGCCA
>JAITVU010000380.1 GCA_031285645.1 Oscillospiraceae bacterium
GTGGCTCTTTGAAAGGAATGAGATCGCGCAGTCGTTTCCCTACTTCCTTAAGGCGGATGATCTATACGGCATCGCCAGGGTGCTGAAAGTGTTAAATCCCAAGAATATGGGGATCGAAAATTTTTTGGAAATGACAAGCTGCATTATGACGCTTGATGTCATGGATTTAAAGCCCTACCCCGTCGTCGTCGCCAGAATGGCGGCCATTGAATATCTAAAAGGAAATATAGACGCGATGCGGGCGTTGTCAACGATTTTCTTTGAGTGGATTGATCCAGGCGTGCTGCCGGTTTCGCCGGAAGAGTATTGCGAGTACATATGGGAAGCCGGCTGGCTCGTTATTCTTGATTCTGACGAGGCCCTGCCGGAACGGGAAAAGGACATCCTGGCGTTTACCCGGCACTGCGACGAGTACATGCCTCATTTGAGCGATCAGGATGAGGCCCGCTTTTCCGTTTTCGGGTTTCCTTCAGTTCTGAGGGGCATACGGGACCATACCAGGATCGTTTCGACAATGGAAGCGTTTCAGGAGCGCACTATAAAGTCGGGGGAATATCCTCTCCGCAATGAATTGTTTCGATTGCGGGGGGATTTGATGAGAGCCGAGTATTATTATGAAATGGAAGAGTTTGACAAAGCAAATGAGATTATCAAGCAAACAATGACAAAAGCCGAAGCCGGAGGGTTCACCCACCTTTACTTTATATGTACCGCTTTGCTCGTGAAGCTGATGCGGGCGGAGCATAAGCCCAATGAAATCGACGCTCTGACCGCCCGTCTTGAGACAATGATCGTGAACAAAAAGGAATATTTCTTCCTGCCGAATCTGCACGCATTTCAACTACGCAACAGGATCATTTCCGGTGAGGCCGCATTATCCGAGGTGTTTGAAGCGGAAAACAGCGCATATCGGGACAAGCCATATTTCTATCTGCTTTACCGCCATATCACACTTGTGCGCAGCCTGATATCCACAGGCAATTACAACGAAGCGATTCTGATTCTTGGCAATCTTGACCTGTTGTGCCGGAAATACAAACGCACCATGGACTTAATAGAGGTAAATGTTTTGTGCTCCATCGCTCAGTATGGCCTGGGACATGAGGAAACCGCCTGCCGTCATCTCCTGGGGGCTTTGAAGGAAGCAAAAAAATATGGACTTATCCGCATTTTTGTTGATGACGCAAAGGGTTTGTGGCCTGTATTGGATATTGTCCACAAGCAGATGGCGGGCAAATATATGAGGCAAATCATCATCAGCTGCAAAAAGGAACTCACGCATGCAGGATATAAGCTGACCAAGAAAAAATATGCGCATCTTGAACTCACAAAAACCGAGATAAAGATATTGCGGGCTCTTCAGGCCGGTATGTCCTACGCGGAAATTGCTCAGGACAACAACATCCGGATCTCTACGGTGAAATCCCGCGTGCATATCATTTACTCAAAGCTCGAAGTGAACAACAAGACGTCCGCCGTCCTTGCGGCTCAAGGTATGGGAATCCTGTAGCAGAACTGTTTGACTGCGATTCATATCAACTTTGTTTCAAATACGATTTAATAAGCGACTGTAAATGAAAAAGAATTCCGGATCTTTTCCGGAATTCTTTCTTTTTACGCCGCCTTTTTTTAAACTTGGTTGGCTGTTTTTGGCGCCCAGGCCTGGTAGTATTGTGATAGAGGAATGGGTTCAATAGTATCCCGATGTGTGCGTTGAAGGGAGGCGACGTTATGATGAAAAAACAATTGATGCTGGCCGATATCATTGACCGGGACACTCTGCAGCAGTTGCAGGACAATATTACGAAAGCGGCGGATATCTCGGCCATCCTCCTTGACTCCGAGGGGGAATACATTACAAAACTGGGCAACACCAAAGGGATTTGCAGTCTGATAGAGGATACTCATGAACCCGACGGCGCTTGCCGGAACTACCACAGGCAACTGTGGCGCATGGCCCGGGAAACCCGCAAACCCGCCTCCATGACCTGTCCCATTTCAGGGATAGCCGGCGCCTCGGTCCCTATTTTCCTGGACGATACGTTTTTAGGGGCATGGGTCATCGGCCGGGTCAGATTCCAGGACCAACCGGCGGAGATTTTCGCGGAGACCGCTCATAAGGCGGGAATCGACAAGGCGAAGGCATGGGAGGCGGTGGAAGAAACCCCTGTAATCCACCGGTCCGAGTTTGATATAATCGTAAACTTCATGTCCATTGTAACCGATGAGATCGTTAAGCTGACCATGAGCAACATGGAAATCATTGAAAAAAACGAGCAGCTTTCCATCCTCTCCGCCAAACTGAACCAGATGGCCTATTTCGATAAGACCCTGCAAATTCCCAATGCGGAACGCATGCATCAGGATATGAAGGCGGGCGGTCTGCATGAAGCCCTTGTCGCGGTGGCTTTCGCGGATCTTCACCGGATCAACAATCTCTTCGGCAGAGCCTGCGGCGACGCGCTGCTGGGAGCGGCTCGCGACTTCCTATTGGAGATGGACATCCCGGACAGCACCGTGTATCGTGGGCAGGTCAGCAATCTATGCGTTCTCTTTGGCGGTACGGGGGGAGATCCCGACCTTCCCCGCAGAACGGCCGAAAAAATCTACAACCGTTGCAAAAAGGCCTGGGAGGTCTCCATTGGAGAGCGGCGGCAGCATATTTTCGCCACCGCGCATGTTTGCGTTTTTCCCCTCCACGGGTATCACGAAAACCTCACAAGCTACTTATCCAGCGCCATGGAGCACGGCATAGAGATTGCCCGCGGGACAAACGGCGTGGTGGTTTATGACGACGAGGCCCGCGAGCGATTCCATGCCGGCCTGCAACTTGAGCTCAGCCTGAAAAATGCCGTGGGTAACGGCATGCGCGGATTTTCTTTGGCATATCAGCCCATTGTCGATACGAGGGCCGCTATCTGGAAAGGAATAGAGGCGCTTTGCCGCTGGAACAGCCCGGAGTTCGGAAATGTTCCTCCATCCGTGTTCATCCCCATGCTCGAAGCAAACGGGCTGATCGGCGCCGTCGGCCAGTGGGTCCTGGAACAGTCCGTTATGCAGGTCAAGGCCTGGGGGCTCGACGCGGTCGAAGGGTTTCTTTTGGAAGTGAACCTCTCGCCCATTCAGCTCACCACCCCGCATTTGGACCGCATCATTATTGAGCTGCTTGAAACACACAGCTATCCTCCGGGGAAGCTCGGTCTGGAGGTGACCGAATCAAGCGAACTGAACTTTTCAAAGCATACGATGGAGGCTATTGTGCGGCTGAGCGAGATTGGCGTCGTGATCGTCCTGGACGACTTTGGTACAGGTTACTCGTCCTTCAACTCGCTGCATAAGCTGCCTGTAAAGATACTCAAGACGGACAGGACATTCATCACCGGCATGGAGTCGGACGATCACAAGCGGAAGCTGCTTTGCGCTATGGTGTCACTTGCCCACGGCTCCGGCATGAGATTCGTGGCGGAGGGCGTGGAGAGCTATTCACAGGCTCAGTTTCTTTTAACTCAGGGCGCCGATTTCTTCCAGGGTTATTTCTTCTCGCGTCCTCTAACCGCCGCGCAGCTTGCGGAAAAGCTGGACAACTTTCATTATCCTGTGGAGCAACTGGTATCTATGAGATATCCAAAATGAGATCTGTCCAATGTGGATGAGGACGGCGCCGATTTTGAAGGGCGGGGCCTGACGCCCACGATGTATAAATTGCTCAACGGATACCTACGGGAGATGGATATACCGGCGTGGTAATCAGCCCGAATTGCAGAATGATCGTCAAAAGTTTGCATTGTGATATTTAGTAAAAACGAAGAATGGGCAAATATGGTGAAGCAGGCCACTTTAATCCTGGGCATACATAGGAAAACTGTTGGATAAAATATTGGATAGTATAATGTACACATGAGAAGGATTAATTGAATGAACAAGATCAGAAACAGAAAGTGGATATATATGCTGCCTATGCTGGCTCTGCTGCTCACGGCCATACCCACCGCCGCGCTGGGCGCGGGCATCCAGGGAGGAGCGCCCACACTGACGGTCAATTCGACCACACGGACCGTGATGTTCGGCGGGCAGGAATGGTATGTCATCGGAACAAAGAACGCAGGAGGAACCACACGCGGCGTCAGTTACGCCTCTATGCCGAACGACAGCGCGACTTTGCTGCTGAAAACCGGTCAAGCGTCATCGGGGAGTCCGCCCTATGGAATTTCGGAATTTCGCAAAAACAGTAACAGCAATTATACTACAGATAAAAACGAATACAAGGGCAGCGATCTTCATAAAAGGATGGAAAACGCGGCGGACAGCCTGTCTTCGGCGGAGCGGAACGTCGTCAACAAACGCACGCTTACATCCGGCGACGATTCGGCAGGGCATCTGATGAAAGGAGGCAACGTAGCGGATCAACTATTTTGGCCGATTTCATACGATGAATTCGACACGATAAAAAACAACTCGATCCGCGCGTACGGTGGTGAGGGATGGTGGCTGCGCACGGCCGTTGCCGACATCCGAGATAGGGCGTTTTATGCTTCTTCCGACGGAATCTTCCAGTTTCAGCTCCCCGTTACTGTCGATTACTTTGCGCTGCGTCCCGCTTTTAATTTAGATCTGTCTTCCGTACTCTTCAGCTCCGCCGCCGTGGGCGGCAAATCTGTTGCGGCTGTGGAGGGCGGCCTTGTCGGAGTGTCAGCGCCGGCCGGCACGATAAAATTTACGTTTCTGGACAACGATATAGCAACGCCGGCCCTAACGCTGCTGGGAACAACCAACGGCACGGGCAGCATCGGCTACAGCTATACCGGCGCTCAGACCGGAACGAACCAATATTTGTCCTGTGTGCTAAAAAACGATGGCGGCGTCCAGTATTACGGCAAACTGGCAAGCTGCGCAAATAGCGGTAGCGGTACGGTCACAATTGACCTTACCGGCGTCGCTGCCGGGGATTACACGTTGGACATATTCTCCGAGCAGGCCAACGAAAATAATGAGTCTGATTTTGCCGGCGCGCCCGCCACCATGACGCTCAGCGTCGATGGCAGCGGCAACGGCACGGTGCCGGAAACCGCCACCGACAATGACAAGCCGACCGTAGCCGGCGTATCGCCCAATACGAGCGGAGTGCCTGTTTCTACCGCCGCGCTGTCTGTTACCTTCGATCAGGCGATGAACACCGCCATAACAGATGGCGCGCCGGTGGGCAGCGTCAGCCTGTCGGGCGGCGATACCGCGCCCACGCTGACTTTTGTGGGCTGGAGCAATGACGGAATGACGGCGAACTATACCCTTTCAGGACTTGCGTACAGCACGACATATACCTACCATATCTCAGGTTTTGCGGATACCGAAGGCAACGTGATGGACGCGGTGGACAGTGGGTACACCTTTACTACGGCGGATGACACCGCTTCCTATATCGTCACGCTGTACCAATCCGACGGCGGTACGGCAACGGTTTCCCATACCGCCGCAACGGCGGGAACGCCCGTTGCGCTGGGTATTTCCTCGCTCGAAACGGGCTACAGCTTTGTGCGGTGGGATGTGTCGCCCTCCGTCGCATGGACAAGCGGGAGCGCGGGCAGCCGGAGCGCGGAGTTTGCCATGCCGGACAGCAATGTGGCTGTAGCGCCGGTTTATCAGTATAGCAGCGGCGGCCCCGTTCGCAACGACGCGACCGTCAATCCAACGGCGGCCGCGTTTGACAGGAACACTTCCGGCACAGGCTATGCCGACGTTTCCACTACACTGACGCCAAACGGCAATACATTTGGCGGCGTCACGCTGGATGGCAACCCGGTTGAAGTATCCGGTTATACGGTTTCGGGCAATCAGTATACCTTCGAAAAAGAATACCTCGCCACGCTGGGAACCGGCAACCGGGCGTTCGTCTTCAATATGAGCGGCGGTACAAACCCGGCCTTTACCG
>JAITVU010000397.1 GCA_031285645.1 Oscillospiraceae bacterium
GACGGCGCTGACGCCGATGAATCAGGACGGCGACCGCATTTATGCTTTAGTGCCAAGGCTGATACGCCATCTCGCCTATAAAAAAAGCTTTGCGGTGCCCTGCGGTGGTTTGGAACAGACCGTCCGGGAAGAGTCGGCGCGCGTTACGCTGGATTACGATATTCCGGTCACGGCCTCAGAGACGGCCGGCAAGCTGGTTAAGGTATGGAAGAAGAATGTAAGGGGCGCTTCCGCATCGCAATATGATATAAGGGACATGATCCCTTATACCGATATAGAGACGGACTGTGTCGTTTACGGCCAGGATACGTTAGCTTGTGTTTTGGAACTGGATGCGGGCCGGGCCGATGAAAAACACACCCTTGCTCTGGAAGCCGTCAAGAGTGTGCTGGCGGACGGCGCGCCCGGCAACGTTCTCAGTCTGGTATTTTTCGGGGCGGCGCGCGCTGGGGAAGAATCAGCCCCTTCGCTGTATCTCGTTTTATATGGCGCGGATAAAAAAGCGCTTCGCGCACGCGCCGGCGAAGCGCAGACGCTTTTGCGAAATGGCGGTTTTGGGTGTGCTATTCTAAAGGACAGGGACCTTGCGCGCTTTATGCGGCGCAATTATTCACATCCTTTTGATAAAACGCTGAACGCCGTACCCGAACGGGATTTGTACGCGTGGTCCCTGCCGTGGTCCATGCGGATATTCAGGAATCGATTGAAAATCGAGGATACGGCCGTTTCCTGCTACAGGGTGGCGCGGTATCCCGCGGCCGCTTGGGATGAGGCGCTCTTCTCCCTGCCCGGGGTCAAGGTTGTTATGCAGATCCACGCCGTCGCTGAAACGGCATCCCGGCGCCGGGCCCGGCGGGAAATGGACGGCGGTTTTATAGAAAAAACCGGGCAGGCGCCCCCTCTTTTAACCGATATAGCCGACGGTGTGGAAAAGGTGGCGGATGTCAATACCTATGTCAGCGCCTATTACCCGGCTTTCCCGGACAAAAAGAGAGGGATACAGAGCGCCGTGCCGCAACTGGACCGTTTGCGGGCGGAGGGCTTTGAGCTCGATCCCCTTTATTTACAACAATTTGACGCTTATGTCGGCGCCGGTATAACAAAGGGTGATCCGCTGCGGCATAAAGCTATGGGCGTGCCGCTGGGCACGATTGCCGATATGATCACATTGGCGTGCGCTGCCCGGCGGCGCGCCGAAAACGGGTCTGCTGAGCTTACCCATCGCTGAGCGCGCGGGCTTTCCGCCGAAAGCGCCGGGAATCACATGCGGTGGATTGCGGCGTCGGCATATAATCAGGAAATCCTAAGAGCCTGTTTAGTATCTGTCATGTTCGCGCTTGCGAGCATAATTTTGCCGGATTTTTGATGCGAAGGACGCCGCCTTGACGCCAGGCAAGGACGACAAGGCAAAAAGACGGTGAAATTTGCCGAAATGGCGGGCGTGTAAAGATGCTAAACAGGTTCTAAGACGGGGAAGGGTGACGGCATGCGGCTACAGGCAAAAAATCTGTGCATAACAGGGCTGATGATCCTGCTTCTTTGTTCGGGCTGCGGCATAACGTCGCCGTCGCCGCTTGGTCAGTCGGGTAATACCGGCCCGCTGCGGGTGGCGGTTTCGCTTCAGGGCGAGCCGTATTCTTATCGCAGCAATGAGGAATTCTCGGGCAGTGAGGTGGATATGGCGCGGGCGTTTGCCCAGGCCCGAGGTCAGGCGGCTGTGTTTGTTCCCATGGAGCGGGATGCGCTGGCCGCGGCGCTGAGTGCCGGAGAGGCCGATTTGGCCATTGGCCGGTTGGCGTCCGCTGACGCGGCTCTCGATTTGTCACTGCCTTTTAGCACGGAAAATATCTACGCGCTGTCGCGGCGCGATGAGGTGTACAACACGCTCGGCACTTTTGAGGGAAAGAAACTGGCCTCCGCCTGCGGTGTGGCGGTGCGGGACAGGCTTGACGGCCTTTCACAGAGCGCGGCGCCTGTTATGGTGGAGGATATTGAAGCCGCGATTGCCGTTTTGCTTGAAGGTGAACTGGATGTGATTTTGTGTTACGCGCGGCAGGCCGCGCCGCTTCTCGAGACGTATGGAGACGATGTGCGTTGCGATCAGGTGGTCAATATGTCTCCCGCCGACTGCGGTTTTGGCGTTGAAAAGGGAAACACCGCCATGCTTGAGGCGCTGAACACATTCATAGAGGAAAGCGCGTCTCAAATACAATAAAGACACTTTCAGGCCAATATCGGTTGTTATACGCGGAAGAACAAAGCAGATGGATTAAGGGGGCGGAAATATGAAAAAAATGACGCGTTTTGCTATCGGACTGATTGTCTTTCTGTTCATTGGCACCGCTGTTATGCCATTGGGCGGGGCGGCGGAGGGCGATCCCTTTGATTTTACGGTGCCTGAGGCTTATACGGTGGAAGTCGGCAGTACTGTTCAGATCGTCCCGGAACCCGCGCAGTCCGCAAGCGGTCCGATTTACTCGTACTCGATGCTGGACGGGACTCAATACGCGCGGGTGAACGTGGACGGCCTTGTAACGGGCCTGAGTGTCGGCACGGCCCGCGTTTGGGTGACAGGCGCAATGAACGGGGAAGTGCTGGGCAAGGCTGTGACCATAACGGTTTCCGAGGCGCAGGCGCCTTTTACATTTGAGGTTATGAACAGCGGCGCCAGTATCGAAGTCGGCGACACGCACACTGTTATTGTCGTACCGCCGGCCGGAAACGGCATCACATATACATATTCCATGCTGGGCGGTGAAAAATACGCGCGGGTGGACGCCGCCGGAGTTGTCACAGGCATCAGCGAGGGAACAGGCTACATATGGGTGACGGGGACAAAGGGAGAGGAAAAAGCGGAGCAGTCCGTCACTGTAAAAGTGACGAAGAAAACCCAAACGACGAGCAAAAGACTTGTGATATCGACGTCGACGAATCTCGATAAAAAAGTCGGTGACGCGAGTTTTACAATGAGCGTCTCTTTTAACACCACAAAGAGCAATGTGGATTACGTCTTTGAAATCGATGACGAAAATGTGGCCACAATCGATGAAAACAGCGGACTGATCCGCATTAAGAGAGCCGGGACGGCCACTATAACAGTATCAGCTTCTGCGGACGGCTTTGAGAGCGCGACAAAAGATTTCACTTTATATGTCAGCAGTGCTTCGGGCAGCAGCACGTCTTCATCCACGTCCTAATCCATATCGTCCGGCACGGGTTCCACGATAACGGCGGCGCAAGCCTCCAACTTCTCGTTTACGGGAAGTGTGACGGTAGACGGAATGGAGTTTAAAACGACGTCGAATTTTGCGGCCGGAACGGCTTTTGCGCTGATACCGGCCAAGGCAAACGGCGACTGGTGGCGAACGCCGAATTCCTTCACCGGAAGCAGAGGCGTCTACACGGCGAAAAATGAAGGCGTCGCGACGATC
>JAITVU010000414.1 GCA_031285645.1 Oscillospiraceae bacterium
AGCTTGTGAAAATGGCCTTTATTGTATCGATGATCGGCTACTGGCTGCCCAAAGGCATTGAGTACGCCTGCGCCGTTGTTGTAATGGGAATAAGCATCGGGGAAGTCGCCTGTTTCCTCTTTTCCTTCTGGGGCTATATCCAGGCGAAGAATAAAGGAAAGCAGCGTGAAAAGGCGACCATTACGGGCGTGACGTCCAAAATAGGTAAAATCATTATCCCGCTCTCCATAACCGCTTATATACGGTCGGCGCTGAGGCTGGCCGAGGATGTCCTGATCCTGGCGGGGCTTAAGACGTTCAGCGGCAACGACAGCGCCGCAACCGGCGTCTATGGGATGCTCAAGGGCATGGTGATGCCCTTGCTGGTTTTCCCGCTCTCATTGCTCTCATCCTTTGTCATCACGCTGACACCGGAAATCTCGCGGATGAACGCGGCCGGCAATTCAAAAAGACTGGAAAGCACCATATCCAGAATCCTCAGCTATACATTCATCGCGGGCATCCTGATTGTCGTCGTCTTCATGACATTTCCCACCCAGCTTGGCGTGGCCATTTACAAGGACGCCGCTGTGGGCGATATGCTCAGGCAGCTCTCCTTCCTGTGCCCCTTCATGTGTGTTGAAATGGTTGTTGTGGACATTCTGAACGGTATGGGCCAGCAGGTCGCATCCATGCGATACGCCCTGGCCGACTCCGTTGTACGTATCGCCATGATCTACTTTCTCATTCCCATAAACGGGGTTAAGGGATTCATGGCCATGATGGTGGTGAGCAACATCATGACTTCAGTGTTCAACCTGGTGCGCCTGATCAGGGTGACAAAGATTAAATTCAGGTTCAATGAATGGGTGATAAAACCGGTCCTGGCCGCGGCGGCGTCCAGCCAGATTGTGGCCGCCGTTATGAATTACGGCCTTTTGGATGCTTTTTCGCCCCGTTTTGCCCTTGTAATGGGGATTGCCATTGTCTGCGCCGTTTATATCTTGATGCTGCTTTCGGTCGGCAGCGTGCGCCTGCGCGATTTCACATGGATTGTCAACCGCCTGCGCACGTCGTCAAAAACACCGAAGGCCGCGCCGGAAAGCGCCGTTTGATGTGATTGAATTTAATTATTTTTCTGCTTGCATTCCGCGTGAATCCATATTATTATTATCGTATAGAAATAGTCACCGCCTCAAAGGAGAGAGTGTCATGATTACACGCGACATGGTTATCGGTGATCTCCTTGATGAGAACGCCGCTGCGAAGAGTATATTCCTCGAATCCGGCATGCACTGCCTGGGCTGTCCAGCCGCCCGCGGCGAGACGATTGAGGAAGCTTGCGCGGTGCATGGCGTGGATTGCGACTTGCTGCTGAAAAAACTGAACGCCGCTTCGAAACAACCCGGCTGCCCCAATATACAAAATGGCCTGTGAAGCAGTTGTGCTGTTCATAAGGCCGGATGAAGCCCGTCACACGCCGCAGGCGTAACAATTTCACATAACGGACGAAAAGGCCTGACTGCGGCGGGCGATCCTCAACGGCCGCCAATAAGAAGATGCACGGTGATTTTATATAAATTCTGCTATAAAACATTAATCGTAAAGCCTGTACCCCGATAGAAAAGAATTGTCTGGGGAAGGGCTTTTCATTCTGTTCGCGCCTCTGCCGGCGGAAGGATTGAGGGATATGAAGTCGTTTTTTTTCGGTATTAAAAGGCATATCGTCGATATGCTGAATCTGGATCGTATGGGTGACAAGTATAAAGTGCTGGCGGTCAACTATATATTTCTGATTTTCTATACAACACTTGAAGGCACGTTTGTCAACACCTTGCTTTACCGGATCACGCCGGAAATGAGCATTGTGATTTACTACCGCGCCACTACTTATATCGCCGCTGCCATTATGATTCACTTTGCCGCCTATATCGGGCAGAAAAAGAATCCTGTCGTCGTGATCCGCATGGGAGCCTGCGCTTTTCTGCTGATGTATCTCTCGCTCTTTTTCGGCATGAACCACATGGCGGTTATCTACCCGCTTACCGCTTTTTTATCGGGGACGGGCGGCGCTTTTTACTGGACGGCGCACAATATCTTCGTCACACACTACACAACAAAGGATAACAGGGATATCGGCATATCCATCCTCGGCATCATTCAGGGCGTTATCACGATCTTTTGCCCTGTTATATCCGGGTTCGTCATTAAGCTTATGCCCGGTGACATAGGATACCGCATCATGTTCGGACTCGGCATGCTGTCTGTCGTCGCGCAGCTTTTTGTACACGCGAAGCTTCACCCCATCCAGCAAAAAAAGCACAAGAGCGAGATCAGGCTGGCGGTCAAGCTGCTTTACAAAAAGCTTTCCTGCAAGCTGATGCTGGCATATGAGTTTGTGCGCGGCATGCGCGACGGCACCTTCATGTTCATTCTCAATATGCTGCTCTTTGAAATCGTGACGGACGAATCACTGATCGGCATCAACACATTCCTGACGGGCGTTATGTCCATCACGGGCTCATGGGCGTACGGCCGTTTGGTGCGGCCGGGCAACCGGGTGAAATACGCCACCGCCGCGACGACGGTGCTGATCGGGATATGCGCCGGTATGCTGCTTAAGATGAATGTTTTGACCGTGATGGCCTTTACGGTGCTCAACGCCTTTATCCAGCTTTTCATTATCAACTCGATCAACAACACAACATACGATATCCTCGGGCAGAGCGAGAGCACACGCAGAAGTATGGGCGAAATGCTCGCTTTCCGGGAGGCGGCCCTCGCGATCGGGCGGATTCTCGGCCTCGCGTTTACAATGTCGTTTAATGCGGCCCGGGGCGGTTACATCGTCGCGATGCTGGTGCTCACTGCCACGCAGTATATCGTGGCGGTTCTCATGAAGATCGCCATTTGGTCTATGGGGCGCAGAAAAAAGAGAGCGGCTCCCGTACCGGCCGATTAAATTGTTGAAAGACGAGATAGTTATTATTAATACCAATATCCGTTAAAAAGAGCGATAAAAATGTCGCTCAGAACGCGTTTTCCCTAAAACGTATCACTTGTTTTTATCTGCTTTTTAATTGGATATTGGTATAACACTGATTTTCAGATCATGACTCCATTTAATAAAACAATAAAAAAGAGTGAGGCGTCGCCTCCCTCTTTTTTATACATTGAAATACTTAGTTTTAAAGCATTCGGTTATACATTACACGCTTTGCGCCGTATAAAGCTTATAATAAGCGCCCTGCTTTTCCATCAGGTCATCGTGGCTTCCCTGTTCAACAATGTTTTTGCTGTCAATGTACATAATGCGGTCGCAGCTCTTAATTGTGGAAAGGCGATGGGCGATGACAAACGAGGTGCGGTTTTCCAGAAGCTTTTGCAGGCCCTCCTGCAAGAGCTTTTCCGTCTTGGTGTCGATAGACGACGTGGCCTCATCCAGAATAAGAATCTTGGGATCGGATATCAAAGTTCTGGCAAAGGAGATGAGCTGTTTTTGCCCCTGTGAGAGGTTGCTGCCGCCCTCCTCAACATAAGTGTCGTATTTTTGCGGCAGAGTTTCAATAAACTCACTGGCGCGCACCGTTTCACACGCCCCGACGATGTCCTCCATCGACGCATCCAGTTTCCCATAGCGGATAT
>JAITVU010000048.1 GCA_031285645.1 Oscillospiraceae bacterium
AAATTCTTCAGCGGACTGGGTGCGATCTTCAATACGCACATTCATCGCGTTCATAATCGCGGTTTCAGCATTTTTAGGAACCGCGACGCCCAGTCTGGAGGGCTCCTGGACCGTGTCCTTCATGGCGCGTTCCATTGATTCCTCGGGTGTGACGCCTGTAATCATTTTATAGAAAGTCGCGGCCGTCGCGTACACGTCTGTCCAAGCGCCCTGGTTGCCGCGGCTGCGGTACTGCTCTTCCGGCGCATAGCCGGGTTTGAGGATGACGGACAGGCTTTTTGAGTGGAAAGTCGTGGCATAACGCGCCGCGCCGAAATCCAACAGTTTAACTTCGCCGTCTTTGGTGATAAAGATGTTATCCGGCGCGATATCCCTGTGGATCACGTTTTCCTGATGCACATCCTGCAGCGTCTTTAAAACGGGCAAAATAATATCGCGCGCCCGTTCATAGGGAAACGCGCCCTCTTCCTGCATGATCTGCTTGACGGTCTTCCCGTCAAGAAACTGCATGACGATGTAGGCGGTCAGGTTTTCGGAGAAGCTGTCGTAGATGTCGACAATGCCAGGCTTGGAATTAAAACGCGCGAGACGGTGGGCCTCGTCGACAAAGCTTTTGAGCCCCGCCTCAAACTGCTCCTGCGCGTCGTTGGCGTAAACAGTTACATTAATATCGCCCGGCATACGGGTGGCGAAGTCACTGGGCAAGAATTCCTTGATGGCGATTTTGCGCTCGAGCTGAGCGTCCAAACCGATATATGTGACACCAAATCCGCCGTAGCCGATGACGCGCCCGACGATATAACGCCCGCGCAAAATCGTTTCGGGCGGCAGATGATAAGCCTCCCGGGGCGGCGTGCCCTTTTTGTAGCCGCATAATGGACAAATATCCGCGGTATCGTCAATACGTTCCATGCAGCCCATACAAATACGCATATAAAACCTCACAAATGAATATGGCTCTTCACAGGTAAAAATGAATGCGTCACATTTGGTGCCGGTTATGAAAGCCCATATTTTTTATAGATACGTTCAAATTCATTCTGGTCGACTTCCGCGCCTGTCGCAATGAAATCTTCAAGCTCCCGCCCAAGCGGTTCCAGCTTTATTTTGTCGCCGGCCAGGAACTGCACCTTCCGGATTTCATTGGCCACAAAAGAAAGGTCGGTATTCACAGCGACATAGTCGCTCAGCACAGCCTTGCTTAGCGGCATATAAGAATCGTTTTGCACATACATCGAGTCCTGCATAAAATCGCTGAGCATATATGTGAGAAAGAGCATGGCGATGTTGCGCTGGTTTTCGCCTGAAGCGGCCGAGACGGCCCATGTATCCTTAAACACACCATAAATTGTGTTGTCGCCGTAAACAGGGATTACCTGATAAAAACCGGGCAGAAGATCCTGCACCGTGCGCAGGTTGGACGCCTGCGCGAATAAACAGACGATCTCCTCCTCCAAAAGCATGTCAAAGGGATCGGTTTGGGGGTCATAACGCGCTTCGAGATGATAGCGCTGCATATCCCAAAGGCTGACGATGCTGTCCGATATATGGGCGCGCCGCCCTGTGGAACTGAGCGCGCCGCCGTAAAGCCCGACATAATCGTCGTAACAGCCGTGCCAGATATTCCAGCGCTCCAACGCGGTAAGCGCGCTTGGAGCCGTTATTGCGTCCGGCAGCGTCTTCTGATAATATTCGGCGGCGCTTGTATTGCCGTATACAACCGCCACATCAAAAGCCATGGGAATTTCGAGCGCCTTTGGATACCACTTGGCGTAGTTGTCGATAAAATGATAGCTGCCGGTGTCGATGGAATCAATCAGAAGGCCGAGGGGGGCGGCTATTTCGGGCAGAGTGTCATCCGCCGCGTAACCTGAATGAAACAGAGTGGGCATTTCTCCGCGCTGCCGCGCCTGTTCCAGCTCGTAAGCATAGTTTTCAACATCTATTTCAACAAACTCAACATTGATTCCGGGCCGTTCTTTTGTAAACTCCCCGGCCAGCTGGTTCATAATGTCCGCATTATAATAAGTCTCGCCGCCACCGGGCAGCCAAACCGTGATGGTATCAGGCGTCAGCTCGACAGCCGATAACAAAAGGCTCGGCCTCGATACGGCGTATCCGATACTGAAAACAACGCCCAGCATAATAACAATGGAGGCGAATACGGCGATCACACGGTTGCGCTGGCGTTTTTTCAGCTCATCCTCGGGAAAATCGACGTTCTTGTTGGCAAAAACCGCGTCGCGAAACTCTTTCATACTCTGAAAACGCAGTTCAGGCTTGAGGGCCATCGATTTCATCACTGATTTTTCAAGCTTGGGATCAAGCTTAACGCCGAGCTGAGACGGCCGCTGGAGCAGATCCTCAACTTGCCGGTCCACGGATTCATCCGGTGTGATACCCGTCAGAATCCGGTACAACGTCGCGCCCAGGCCGTACACATCGGTGTAGGGGCCCTGTTTGCTTCTGGAGCGGTATTGCTCGGGGGGCGCGTAGCCGGGCTTGATGATGGCCATCAGCGTTTCTTCGCGATCCTCGGCGGAAAGGCGCGCCGCGCCGAAATCCAGAAGCTTGACCATGCCGCTGTGTGTGATGAAAATATTGTCGGGGCTGACATCGCGGTGGATGATGCCTTTCATGTGCATTTGTTCAAGCGCGTGCGTCATCGGCTCCAGCACCGAAAGCGCCATGTCAACGTCGAGGGGGATGGGATTGCGGTTTTCGTCGCGCGCGTGATCCTTCAGCGTCACGCCGTCCAAAAATTCCATGACGATGTAGGCGGTGTTGTTGGCCTCGAAATAATCGAATACATTCACGATTTGGGGACTGTTATCGAATTTAGCCATATTGCGCGCCTCCTCCATGAAACGCGCGAGCTGATGATTATAAAGCTCCTGCTTTTCCCCCGAGAAAATGACGACCTGAGCGTCGCCCGGAACCCGGCTCACAAGGCCCGAGGGGAAGAACTCCTTGACAGCCGTTACGGCCTCCAAAGTGGCGTCCCACACCTTGTAAGTGATGCCGAACCCGCCAAAGCCCACAACAGTGCCAATGATATAGCGCCCCTGCAAAATGGTGCCCGGGTGAAGATGAAACGCCTGTTCCGGCGCGGTTCCGGCAACATAGCCGCAGTGCATGCAAACATCATAACCGCCCTTGGGCTTAAAACAGTTCAGACATATGTTCGATAAATCCATACAGCCCTCCGGGAAATTAAATAGTGATAAGAATAACGCCTTTAATATAATAACGAATATATGGCTATGCATACGGAATAACCGGCCCGCGCCATGAAAAACATGGCGCGGTTCCGGCCAGGATTGTGAATCATTCAAAATGTCTTAGTTGAGCATAAAGCGGTTTTCATTGTTACCGAGACAGATGATGGTGCCGGAAGGCAACTGGGTGGGAATATTGTTGACAAGGCGCGCGCCGTCGTTTGTCATGGTGCCGTTGGACGAGTAATCCGTGACGAAATAGTTCTGGCTGGAGGGATTATAGAGGATTCCGCAGTGCTTGCGGCTGACCTTGTCGGCATTGCGCTCCAGAACAATGTTGCACACCGCGGCGTCGCGGCCGAGGGTGAGTTCCTCATCGGCGACCATATTAAATGTGTTGCCGCTGTACATGCCGGAAAGGCATGTAATGCTGCCCGCGGGGCCGCCGGCCGGTCTTCTGGGTGCCTGTGCGGGAGCGGGAGCGGGAGCGGCGGCCGGGCCTGCTGCGGGAGCGGGGCCGGAGAAACGGAAATTGTTACTGGCCATGCCGTAAACATCTCCATATGAAAAGAGGTTGGTGTAAGCAATCAAAACATCGATCACAAAATTGATCAGCCCGGAGCAGCCCGCAAAGATCGCAATGATCATAGTGGGATTGATGCCGAAAGCCTTGTAGTAAAAGTACATGTAGTAAACATAGTAAGCAAAGCAGCAGAGCAGATAGAGCAAAACGAGCACAAAGGCGAAAATTGTGTTGAGCTGGTTAAAGACCAGGAAGAGAATCGTCGAAATGACCACCTCGATCAGGCCGTCGAAGAAAAAGACCTTCCACCAGTGCTCGCCGACTATTTTGAGAGCATAAAGGGAGTTGGCTACAGGGACAAAGGGCATCCAGTCGCTGTCGAGACCGGCTTTTTTGCCGATCAGCATCAACGTGAGGGCGTTGAAAATATAGACGGCTAAAAAGCCGATGATCAGTATGACAACGAAAATCGCGCTGGCCGCGGTCAGGATTCTGAAAAAGTCGCCGATAATCGGCAGATATTCCAAGGCGCCAAATATACTACTCATGGTCAAAAACCTCCAAAATTATTATATACGCCATTGCTTACGAAACAGCAATACTGTCTCGTAAGGCCGGGTGAAACCCGGTCCACGCCAAAAGGCATGGCAATTCCGTATGCAGAACGAAATTACCTGCCACAGGCAGGCAGCCGCCAATATGAAATCGCCTTGCGATTTCATACAAATTCTGCTTTTAGTACGCGCGGTGTGACAA
>JAITVU010000061.1 GCA_031285645.1 Oscillospiraceae bacterium
GCCGCCACGCAGGCATGCGTGACGGAGCCGCGCTTTTTAAAGCGCGGCGGATTTGCGACCCCGGACTATTCGGCCATCAGAAATAGTTCAGGCGCGGCTTTTTCTGATAATCGTCAAAACACAAATACAGGCCCTATAATAAGGAGGACTTTAAATGACACTCTACGAGGAACTCACCCGCAGGGGGCTTATCGCCCAAATGACGCATCCCGAACAGATTGAGGCGCTGCTCAACAAGGGCGGCAGTACCTTTTACATGGGCTTTGACGCCACCGCCGACTCCCTGCATGTGGGTCACTACACCGTTTTAACCATCATCAGGAGAATGCAGATGGCGGGCATGCGCCCTATTTTGCTCCTCGGCACAGGCACAACCATGGTGGGCGACCCCAGCGGGCGCACCGACATGCGCCAGATGCTCAGCGTTGAGGAGATCAACTACAACGCCGACCGCTTTGTCGAGCAGATGGGCCGTGTTGTCGATCTGGACAACGCCATTGTCGAGCGCAACGGCGACTGGCTGATGAAGCTCAACTACATCGAACTGCTCAGGGATATCGGCGTGCACTTCTCCGTCAACAAAATGCTGGCGTTCGAGTGTTTCCAGTCCCGGATGGAAACCGGCCTCACCTTTATTGAGCTCAACTACATGATCATGCAGAGCTACGACTTCTTACACCTGTTCCGCAAACACGGCTGCACCCTGCAGCTGGGCGGCAACGACCAGTGGGGCAATATCGTCAGCGGCGTGGATCTCGTGCGGCGGGTTGAGGGCAAGGAAGTGCACGGCATGACCTTTACTTTGCTTACAAACAAGGACGGCGTCAAAATGGGCAAGACGGTGGGCGGTGCCGTCTGGCTCGACAAAAACCGTTTTCCGGTCTACGACTTCTTCCAGTACTGGCGCAATGTCGATGACGCTGAAGTCATCAAGTGCCTCAAAATGCTCACCTTCCTGCCCATTGAGGAGATTGAAGCCATGGAGACATGGGAGGGCAGCCAGCTCAACAAGGCCAAGGAAATACTGGCCTGGGAACTCACTAAAGATGTGCACGGCAAAGAAGAGGCCGATAAGGCGCTCGAGGCGGCCAAAGCCCTGTTTGGCGGCGGCGGTTCGGATGAAAATATGCCCTCGACAACACTGGCCGATTCCGATTTTGTTGATGGCGCTGTTAACATCCTTGATTTAATGGTGCGCACAGGGCTCGCGCCGTCAAAGGGCGAGGCCCGCAGGCTTGTGCAGCAAAACGGCGTCAGCATTGATATGGGCGGCAGCTTCGCCCCTATCGCCGATATCGCGTTTGCCGTAAAGGCGTCAGACCTGGACGGCAAAGAGATAATCATTCGGAAAGGCAAAAAAGTATTTCATAAAATAAGCCGTTGATTTAAAGTCTTTCCAATGATACATTTTGTCTTTCGGCCTTTTTTCACTGAATCAAACTTGTCAGTTATATCGTGAACAAACTTCAAAACCGTTCCGGTTTTGAAGTTCGATGAGTATAAAAAAAGCGGGCATATGGAAATAATTACATTCCATATGCCCGCTTTTTCTGTATTTATCATACCACAAATCCGCTTAAATAACAAGACTGTTATTTTTGAGAAAAGGCGGTATAATAAGCTTCTATGGTCAGAACCACTACAATGAGCCACATGTAACTTGTCCGATTGCAAGGAGGCGGATCCGTGGAAAACGCCAACAGCTTAATTCCTTTTTTGCCCGATCAAAACCAGCTCGCGAAGGGGCTGTCGGACAGCAATACGCTGGCAGCCCGTTACGGCCTGATATTAGTGGCCGGCGACATCAAAACGCTCCTGCACAGACAGCAGGATGTCCTGCGCGAAACCAACCGAATCGAGTTCGGCTCCGGGCCCTATGAGAAGCTGATATACGCGCTGTGTGACAGCCCCTATATCGATCAATCCACTTATGCGGATACGTTGGGTGAGCTCTGTGAGCTGTTCTACCGATTCAAAAGCGAATCCGGGGAAATATGGAGCGACGACGAGCTCATTGAGAAAATGGCGGATCTCTTCAACGGAGCCTGCTACGGCGCTGTGGAACTTGTATCCGACAGGCTTTGGCAGTCGCTGCATACCGAACCTGAGACCATCGATGATGAGGACGAGGAGGACGACGAACCGCTTGAGTAACGAACTCGCCAAAAATTACGACTTTTCGCAGTTTAAGGAGGAACTTTATCCCCTGCTTAAACGGCAGGTCTCGCTCTATACGATGGGGGACAGCTCTTACCTGCCTGCCGAGAAAGTCCAGGAACTGCTCGAATCGGTCCGCTTCACGGTTGAAACCCACCTTACACTCGGCAATGCCGATGAAGACCGCACGCTGGCGCGCCTCTTTGAAAAGGGCGGGCTCGACGTATGGCGGCTTGTCGAAGAGGGAAAGCGGCTCTTTAACGCCGCCGGAAGGACCGCCGCCGGTTTCGGCAGCGTCGCTTACAAAGATACCATGGATGCCATCGGCGGTTTTTTCAGGGTGTATGATTTGCGCTTTTTTGCCCACGACATCCCCTGCATGATTGATTATCCCCTGTGCCTGCCGGTTCCGGACCGCCTAAAGGGTATTTGCTTCATCAACGATTACCTGCGCCGCATTATTCTGGAAAACCGTTTTTGCCTCTGTTTTGACCGGCGCGCCGCGGCCCGTTTATTGACTGTCTGTCGGCCCGACTACAAGGAACTGATCCTCAATCTTTTCGAGCCCCTGTTCCTGTGCGCCCTCGGTCATGCCGTTCTGGGGAGAAATATCGGGGATATGAGCCTCGGTATAACGGACGCTCAAATGCTTTACAGCCGGTTCAGGCCCTGGGACGATGGAAAGGCGAAGGCCTGCCTGCATGAGGCTGTCAATAAATTATGCGTTTACTTCGGCCTGTGGGACAGTGCCATGCGCGCCTATCTGGCACAGGCGGCCCATGACCAGATGCCCATTTTGAAAAGCGCCTCGCTTGAGGGATATGAGAATATGTTCGGTGTGCAACGTTAAAAGCCCGGCTGAGGAACACGGTTTTTGACTGTTTTGGCTTCAAGCCCTCCAATCGGCATATGATAATATTCACTTTTGAATTGTCCTTTATCTCGATTTGCATTGACCAAACGGAAAGCCGCTTTCCCTTATTTTCAGATTGTTTTAAAGCGGCTTGACTATAAAACAGCCACATTGCAACGCATTGTTGCCCGGTTGTCAGCACTTGTTTATAGACAGCAACGCTATAAATTGTGTAGTATAGCATAAGAGAACGATGGGAGAGGCTGAATAGCAGATTTTCGGCCCGTTTGTGGCTTTTCCGCATAGGCAATTGCCGAAATGCCGCAAATGCCGCAATTAAGGAAAAGTGATGGTTATCAACATGGAAACAGACATTTCAAACAGACTCGTCGAATTGAGGAAAAAACAGGGCTATTCCCAGGACAAAGTGTCGGAGCTATTAAATGTGACCCGCCAGGCCGTTTCGAAATGGGAGACCGGGCAGGGCCTCCCCGACGCGGGTAATCTTGTCGCGCTCAGCGAACTTTACGGCGTCACATTGGATTACCTGCTCAAGGGCGAAGAGCCGGACGTCCAGCCCCCTGTGCCCGCGCCCCGGAAAATGGGGCCCTTTAAAATCTTGCTGCTTGCCCTCCTCGGCTTCGCAGGCGTTTCTCTGATCGGCGCCCTGTTCATCTTTCTGCTGTCTTATCTCACCAAATCAGCTTACGGAGGGTAAAATGAAAAAAACGCTTATTATCATCATAGTGTCGATATTCGTTTTATCAGCGGGATGCAGCCTTGGACGGATGCCGCCCGCCGATGAAAGCCTGCCCGTACAGGCGTATTCGCCGGCAGAGGCTGTCAGCCGCGCGTTTGACGCGCTTAAACAGGCGGACGCGCCCACATTCAACGCCCTCATCCAGTATCAGACGACAAAAACCGGCCTTGTTGTCTCGGAAGCCGAGCGCTACTTCGGCAGCTCGCTGGATGATGAGGGCCGGGAATACATTTTGGCTGTGTTTGAGAAGCTTGATTACGCCATTTTATCTGAAACAATTGAGGAAACAGGCGCTGTCGTCCGCGCAGAGATCACAAACCGGGATTTGTCCGACCTCGACATCCTGCGTTATCCTGACGCCGACAATCCGTATACGGCCGCGATCCGGGACTGTGACGCGACGCTTACAAGCACGGTTGATATTGCGGCTGTGCCGACCGATGCCGGCTGGCGCATTGTAATTGACGACGCGCTGACGCAAGCTTTATGGGGCAACAAAAAAGGTGTGCTGGATGCGCTTAGAGATTTGTTCAAGCGCTGAATCCATCCTGAAGGAATCTGACCGCATGCAACGCGTTCGGAAAAAGGAGCCCTTCCCATAGAGAAACAGCCGCCAATACTATGAGCTTTTTTACGGGCCCTGAGCCACAAATCTACCCGGAGCCGCAAATCCGCCGCGCTTTTAAAAGCGCGGCCCAATACGCATGCCTGCATGCGTATTGCCCCGGCGGCAAGCCGCCGGGGAAGATTTGCGGCGTTTGGTTTAAGCGGGAAATTTGGCGTCACCTGTCAATCGTGCTATAGTTAATTCACTTTGAAACAGCACGCCTGTTTTAAAGTGAAACCAGTGTATATAATCGGACCAGAAGGCCCGGCTTTTTAAAGCCGGGCCTTTCATTATCCGGTATGGGCCCCGAACAAAATACAGGTGCATAAACCTGTCCTCTTTTGCGTATATATGAACATGTCCAAGCCTGCCATAACGCGGGGCGCGCGCGAAAAAACATGATGTCATAATAAACGCCTGGAGGGAGGTGTGGCCGGCGGCGCAGCCGGACGGCCATAAAAGATGATGGATAAGCACAATCAAAAGGAACTGGGACTATCCGACAAGGAGGCGAAAAAACGGCTTTTTGAGTATGGGGAAAATAAACTGGCCACAGGTAAAAAAATCAGCGCGCTCAAGATATTCGGCGGCCAGTTCAAGGACCTCATGATCGTCATCCTGCTCATCTCGACGGTCATTTCCGTCCTGATGGGCGAACAGCTCGAGGCCATCGCCATTATAGCCATTGTACTGATGAACGCCGTTCTCGGCTTTGTGCAGGAATACCGCACGGAAAAAACACTCGAGGCCCTTAAAAACATGGCGGCGCCCACAGCACAGGTGCTGCGCGGCGGGCGCACCGTGACCATCCCCGCCGCCGAAATCGTGCCGGGCGATATCATCCTTGTCAAAGCGGGGGATAAGGTCCCGGCCGACGCGCGCGTCACCGACGTGGTCGCGCTGCAGTGCGATGAGGCCCTGCTCACCGGAGAATCTGTTCCTGTTGAAAAGCTAACCGCGAAATCGGCCGACATCCCCCATGAAATCGGCCGCCCCGACCTGCTTTATATGGGCACCGTTGTGACAAAGGGCCGCGGTAGGGCCGAGGTCATCGCCACAGGCATGTCCAGCGAGATGGGCAAAATCGCGGGTATGCTCCATGAAATTGAGGACGAGCCGACGCCGCTGCAAGTCAAGCTGGCGCAGCTTGGCAAATACATAGCCATAGGCTGTATCGCCATCTGCCTGATCGTCGCCCTGGCGGGGATAGTGCGCGGTTATCCCTTGTTCGATATGTTCATCACCGGCATCTCCCTTGCCGTCGCGGCCGTCCCCGAAGGGCTCCCTGCCATCGTCACCATCGCCCTTGCGCTGGCCGTGAACCGCATTCTCAAGCGCAACGCTTTAGTGCGCCGTTTGCATTCTGTTGAAACACTCGGCTGCGCCAATGTAATCTGCACGGATAAGACCGGCACGCTCACCGAAAACAAAATGACGGTCAAACAGCTCTTCACCTTTGATTTTAACGTCGAGGTGACGGGCAACGGTTACGAGCAGGCGGGGGAATTCACCGTCGGCGGCCGCCGGGCCGTCGTCGGCGCGTCGCCCACCCTCAAACGGCTCTTTGACATCGCGCTCACCTGCAACAACGCCGAGATTACGGCGCCGCAAGCGGCCCTTCCGGCCCGCGACCGCACGCAGAACATATCGCGCGAGCGCTGGGGCGTCAGCGGTGATCCCACTGAAATCGCGCTTCTTGTCATGGCGGCCAAAGCCAATATGGATAAGGCCGCGCTCCCTTACGACGTCAGGGATGAAATCCCCTTCGACTCTGACCGCAAGCGCATGACAGTGCTGGTTCAGGACCGTACGGGTAAAGGCATGGCCTTTTCCAAGGGCGCGCCGGATGTATTGCTCGCGCGCTGCAAATATATACTCGCGGACGGCGGCGTTCAGCTGCTGACACCCGCTATCCTGCACAAGGTAACGCAGGCCAACGAGGATATGGCCGGACGCGCGATGCGCGTGCTTGGCTTTGCCTACAAGGAAGCGCCCGCCGCGGGCGCCCAAAGCGAAGAAGATATGGTCTTTGTCGGCCTTGTGGGCATGATCGATCCTCCCCGCGCCGAAGTTTACGACGCCGTGGCCCGCTGCAAACAGGCGAAGATCCGCACCGTCATGATCACGGGGGATCACAAGGTGACGGCCTGCGCTATCGCGCGGGATGTCGGCATCCACAAAAACGGCGACATGGTTTTAACCGGCGCCGAAATGGATGCAATGGGCCCCCAGGCGCTGGAAAAAATCGTTCACAAGGTGAGCGTCTTCGCCCGCGTCAATCCCGGGCACAAGCTCCAGATCGTGCGCGCGCTTAAAAAGCGGGGCGATATCGTGGCCATGACGGGCGACGGCGTCAACGACGCCCCCGCCATCAAGGAGGCCGACATCGGCGTCGCCATGGGCATCAGCGGCACGGACGTCACCAAAAACGCCTCGTCCATCGTTTTGCTCGACGACAATTTCGCCACTCTGGTCGCGGCTGTGGAAGAGGGGCGGGCTGTATACGGCAATATCCGCAAATTCATCCGCTATCTGCTCTCCTGCAATATCGGCGAAGTGGTGACCATGTTTGTCGGCATGATCATGGGCCTGCCTGTTATCCTCCTCCCCATCCAGATTCTGCTTGTCAACCTCGCCACGGACGGCCTGCCGGCGCTCGCGCTCGGCATGGAGCCCGTCGATCCGGATACAATGAACCGGAAGCCGCGCCCCGCAGGGGAATCGGTATTCTCGGGCGGGCTGGCCGGTACCATCATTTTCCGCGGTATTTTAATCGGCTTTACGACTCTCATGGTTTTTTCAAGCTTTGTGCGCTGGTACGGCAGTGTCGATATCGCGCGTACCGCCGCTTTGCTCACGCTTGTTTTAACCCAGCTTGTCCATGTGTTTGAGTGCAAATCGGAAAACAAGAGCATCTTTGCCATCAATCCGCTCAACAATCCCTTCCTGATTGTGGCCGTGCTCATTTCAGCGGGTCTTATCGCCCTGACGATTTATCATCCCTGGATGCAGGCTATTTTTTCCACGGTGGCGCTCAACGCCGAGCAGATTGTACGCGTGCTGATTTCGGCGGCCATCGTCCCCGTGATATCCGCCGTCGCGATGATGATACCAAAACGCAAGAAGAAAGACGAGCTGCCTCTGCCGGAGGTGCAGCAGTAAAAAACCGGGCATATGGCGCAACTCAAAAAAGAAGCGGGAACCACCAGGTTCCCGCTTCTTAAGCGATATCCGATCTTTCGCCCGCATGCTTGCGCATCGTCCGCATACATCCGGTGCAGACCTTCACTTTTTTGCGAACGCCTTTCAAATTCAGATGCATAGTCTGGAGATTGGGCTTTATTTTCTTTGCTGTGCGCTTATTAATGTACATCCTGTCATGAGCGACCTGATTGCCGAATACGGATTTCTTGCCACATATAACATAGTGCATTCTGCTCCTTAACTTTTTGTACGCTTACTCCTTCATTTTAGGACCTGCAAGGCCGTGGCACAACCCCGAAGACGGTTCAGAAACGACTTTGGGGCTCAATCACAATTCATAAATAACAATGAGCGGCACTATGACTGTATCTGTGGTATAATAACCGCAAGATCAGCGGCGGTTATTATACAGAGTCGAACGCCCCGCCCTTTCAGGGCAACCGGCTTTTGATGCGCAATTATACCATATCAACAGATGTGGTATAATGATGCAATGATTTGACTTAAAGGGGGAAATATGACTTTATGATGAAACCGGCAATGCATGCATAGCACTGGCTATTGCATTTTTATGGCTATGCGGACAATTTATACGCGGTTGACTTCAAATATTTTGACTGTCTGGGCGTTGTTCGCCACAAATCACCGGTTTAAGCCCGGGAATAAAAGAATGCATGGCCTTTGCTCACTCCGCTAAAAAGAGGTAAGGAGGAGCAAGATGCGCTATGTACGCGCGCAGGATATTTTTCCTGCAGAATTACTGGAAATAATACAGCAATATGTGGATGGCGAATACATTTATATTCCGCGCAAGGAATCGGAGAAAATGGCCTGGGGCGAAAAGAGCCGGAGCCGGGAGGAAACAGCGCGCCGCAATGCCATGATTTACAGGGACCATATGGCCGGCATATCCGTTATGACATTGGCTTCGCGTTATTATCTTTCGGAAAAAAGCATTCGGCGCATTTTGCTTGAGGAAAACAAAAAGGGTTGATTCCGCCTTGTATTCTCACCTCGCCATGCACATAAAACTGCATAAAAGGCCGCTGTTTCTGTACGAAACAGCGGCCTTTTCCTTTTCATATGGCTTGATCAAATCCGTATAAACATTTTAACAAAACCGTCGTTACCCGTTCAACCACGAGAAGAAGCCGTTCTTGCGCCCCCCGCCCCTGTGTTCGCGGAATTCAGGGCGCATGTTGACAAGAATCGTGTCCTCTCCGATCACCTCGATGTCACACCAGTGGATGATGATATCCTCCTCCCTGAAAAAGAGGCCGAAGAGCTTGCACTTCCCATATATAATAATCGATATGACCTTGGCCGTCACGGTATCCACTTCAATATCCGACACATATCCAAGGCAGGTGCCGTCCCTCACATTGATGACTTCCTTGTATCTGAGATCGGTTATACGGCAAAGCAAAGCGCCACCTCCCATTTAAAGGTTATGCCGGAACCGGGCGGGAAATGCCCGGCTCGGACCCATGAGCGGCGGCGGACAAATTGTTTTTTTGCACAATTACTTAAATACAGCTAAACGTCTATTGAGTCCTTCATACCAAAATGCGCGTCATACTGCTCAATCGCCCGGCTGATAATCTCCACGGCCTCCTTGTGGCCCCGGATCTCATTGACGGCCGTCTCCTTGTTTTCGAGTTCTTTGTAGACACGGAAAAAATGCTGCATCTCCGAAAAGATATGGCTGGGCAGGGCCTCAATGCCGCGGTAAGCGTTATACGTTGGGTCCTCGAAGGGGATGGCGATGATTTTATCGTCCGCGGCGTTATTGTCGATCATGGAGATGACGCCGATTGGATACGCGCGCACCAGAACAAGCGGCTCAATGGGCTCGGAGCAGAGTACAAGCACATCCAGGGGATCGAGGTCGTCGGCGTAGGTGTGGGGAATAAAGCCGTAATTGGCGGGATAGTGCGTGGAGGTGTAGAGGATGCGGTCGAGCATGATCAGGCCGGTTTCCTTATCCAGCTCATATTTTTTCTTGCTGCCCTTCTCAATCTCTATAACGGCGATAAAATCGCTGGGCGTAATGCGTCCGGGACTGATATCGTGCCAGATATTCATATGACCATCCTTTCGGCATCAACATTATGGACCTTAGTTTTTCTATTGATCTTAACGTTTAAGAGCAGTTATAAAGCGTCGGATTTTCACATAGTCCCCCCTAAACGCCGCAAATCCTCTTGGCGGCTTGCCGCCAAGGCCATAACGCATGCCCGCATGCGTTATGGAGCCGCGCTTTTTAAAGCGCGGCGGATTTGCGGCTCCGGGCGGCAGACTTGAGCGCGCCGTCTTCGCTCACAGGCAAAACCTCAATATTTACCTCTATTGTACCAATTTTAACCGCTCCTCATGCGCCTGTCAACTCGCGGGTAAATGTTAATAATATGTGAATTCCCCGGCACGCGCTTGACAATGGACGCGCACTGGGATAAAATAGACAAAGAAGTTGGCACTCATATGCATAGAGTGCCAAGACGATAGGAGTGGAAATATGGCCAAAAAACAATTTAAAGCCGAATCCAAAAGGCTTATGGATTTGATGATCAATTCAATTTACACCCACAAGGAAATTTTCCTGCGTGAGATTATTTCCAATGCAAGTGACGCGGTGGACAAGCTTTGCTACCTCTCCCTCACCGATGATAAAGTCGGTATGAGCCGCGCCGATTTCGCCATCACCATTGAAGCCGATAAGGAAGCGCGCACCCTTAAAATATCCGACAACGGCATCGGTATGACGCGTGAGGAGCTTGAATCCAATCTCGGCACTATTGCGCGCAGCGGTTCGCTTCAGTTTAAAAACGAGATGAGCACCGATGAAAAAAACGATGACATCGACATCATCGGTCAGTTCGGCGTGGGATTTTACTCTGCTTTTATGGTGGCTCAGTCCGTCACCGTCATCACAAAGGCATATGGCTCAGATGAAGCATATGAGTGGAAATCGTCGGGCGCGGACGGCTACACAATCGCGGAAGCTGAAAAAGAGACGGTCGGCACCGACATCATCATGACAATCAAGGAAGACACGGAGGACGAGAAGTATTCGCGATTCCTCGAAGAATACGAGCTGGTTTCTCTTGTCAAAAAATACTCCGATTACGTGCGCTATCCCATTAAAATGGACCGCGAAAAGCGCCGCCCGATTCCCAAGGCGGAGGGTGAGGAAGACAAGGAAACCCGGTACGAAACCTATACCGAAACCGAGACCCTCAACAGCATGGTGCCCATCTGGCAGCGCAACAAAAACGAGGTGACTCAGGAAGATTACGACAGTTTCTACTCCGAAAAGTTCTTTGATTATGAAAAACCCCTGCTCACCACGCACGTCGACGCCGAGGGCGTTGTCAGCTACAAGGCCCTGCTCTTTATTCCCGCCAAGGCGTCGTACGATTATTACACTAAAGAGTATCAGCGCGGGCTTCAGCTCTATTCCAGCGGCGTG
>JAITVU010000102.1 GCA_031285645.1 Oscillospiraceae bacterium
TGCGATATGATCTATTTCAAGTATCAGGTTTCGATAATTACCCAAACGCTGCAACGTCATTTCTTTTGACATGCCCATCCCCCTATATTGTATATCTGTGTACCTATATCCATATTATACACTATATATTGTGTATTTTCAAGATAAATTATCTATATATTGTATACATTATCAGATATTCAATGTGCATGGGATTCGGCTGTAACGCCGCCGGCGTGACGGGCTGCCGCATCATCGACTCCCCGCGGGAGCGCCTCATCGCCATTATCACAAATAACTTCGTGCCCTGCAACGGGCGTTTCCCCACGCTCATCGCCATTATCACCATGTTTTTCGTGGGCGCGGCGGCGGGTTTCTACAAGTCCCTCATCTCCACTCTGATGCTCACGGGCGTCATTGTGCTCGGCGTCTTTCTCACTTTTGTGATATCGCGGTTTCTCTCGAGCACCGTTCTCAAGGGTGAGCCCTCGTCTTTTACGCTGGAGTTGCCGCCTTACCGCACGCCCCAGGTGGGCAAGGTCATTGTGCGCTCACTTTTCGACCGCACGCTCTTTGTTTTAGGCCGCGCCGCAGCCGTCGCCGCCCCCGCGGGCCTCATCATCTGGCTGATGGCCAATATCATGATTGGGGACTTGAGCCTTCTCAGCCACTGTTCGCAGTTTCTCGACCCCTTCGCGCGGCTTTTGGGCCTGGACGGCGTGATCCTGCTCGCCTTTATACTGGGCTTTCCCGCCAATGAGATCGTGGTACCTATTATCATTATGGCCTATATGGCCACAGGCACCATTGTCGACCTCGGCGCCACGGAACTTAAAAATCTGCTCGTCACCAATGGCTGGACATGGGTGACTGCCGTGTCGACCATGCTTTTCTGCCTGATCCACTGGCCCTGTTCCACCACATGCCTGACCATACGCAAGGAAACGGGCAGCCTTAAGTGGACGGCGCTCTCTATCGCATTACCCACCGTCATTGGCATGGGAGTGTGTTTTATTTTCACAACTGTCGTCCGCGTGCTCGGCCTCGGCTAAATCAATAAACATTAAATCTGATATGAAAATATAAAACCAGTAGCCTTTGAGGTTACTGGTTTTATGCTGAGCGTATCAAAAAAGCGTTATTTACATGGTAGAACACGTGCTTTGGATGCGCGATCATATTGTCTTTCTGAGTGAAACTAAAAGGGTTTTACAATCCCTGTTCATTTATGGCCTCTTAGCAAAGGCAAGGTGCTGCTGTGCAGCGAAGCTGGTCGCTCGTGCCACAGCAAGGCAAGGCGCTGCTGTGCGGCGGGGCTTGTCTAAAGGCCCCAAACAACATGATTATATCTCTCTAATGATGACGAAACCCGCCGTTTTGCCGTGCTCACAGCAACGTGGTGGTTATAGTGCGGGCCTTATCCCTGCAGCGAAAACCGCTCTTTAATCCTTTGCGCCGCCGCATCGGGCGCAAGGTCGGTATTATCGATCCTGATATAGTTCTCATACGGAATTTCGCCGTCATAACTCACACAGCGATGGGCCTGATCATCTCTGACCAAACGCTTGTCGGACGCTTCAACGTCCCTTTTCGACGCCTTGTTTTGAAGCCTGTTCGCCGTTTTATTCCGGTACAGCCTGACATCCTGCGGCGCTATAAGCTCAGCGAAATAAAGGTCGGCGTCATGCTTTCTGAACAGGTCACAAACATAGTCGATATAATCCCAGTCGGAGCGCATATCGAACGCCCACTGGTATGTGAAGATCATTCCGTAGCAATCCGATGCCGCAAATTCTTCGAAGATCACATCCCTCAGCCGGGTGATGACCCTGTTGTTCTTAGCGCCGAAAATTTCGATGACGGGTTCAATTGTCATATGATTATGGAAAAGCCTCAAGTCCGTTATCTTCATCAATTCCTGCCCGACCGTCATTTTTCCGACAGCCGAGTCCCCGATTAAAACAAGCAGTTTCACACCGCCACCTCATTCCATATGCCGAAATTTTATTGCCGTTATGTCTCTCATATAGTACTACATACGGAACTTTTAGGCAATCACGATATCCGGCACAGTAAGAATACTTTGTGTTTCCATTATATTCTTGATATAATGGGCAAAGCGTGAATGAACTTGTCCGGCAATTTCAGCAACCGATTTTACTTAACAACCCTATACAACAAGATGCCGCGGGAGAATTATTTATGGATACAGCTTGCTTTGACCTTTTGAAAACATGGTGCGACGCGCTGCTTGAACATCAAATCACGGAACTCAAACAGCCTGAGCTGCACGGCGCCCTTCTCTGCCCCGCGTGCGGCCACATTCACGGGCGCTGCGCGGACGCCATTTACCCTCTGCTTTACCTCGCGGACGCAACAGGCGACGCGCGGTATCTGGACGCGGCAAAGGCGCTTTACGCGTGGACCGAGTATAATATGAGCCGCGCGGACGGCAGCTTCTATAACGACGCCAACCATTCCTGGCGCGGTATCACAGTGTTTTTTTCCATCCAGCTCGGCGAATCCCTGCTTCACCACGGCCATCTTCTGGACGCCGAAACTAAAAACAGGTGGACACAGCGGCTCATAAAGGCCGGTGAATTCATGTACACCTTTTTCGACGATCTCGAAACCAACATCAATTACCCCATCACATTATCGGCGGCCATGGCCGTTATATGGAAAGTGACAGGGGACGGGCGATACTTAAGCAAAGCCAAAGCGTCGGCTCACAGCGCCCTTAAATTCATTGCGGGCGACGGCCTTATCTTCGGCGAATCCCATCCCTACCCCTTCGATCATGTCACGGAGAAGGGCGGCCGCGCCGTCGACCTCGGTTACAATGTGGAGGAGTCCCTGGCCGGCCTTGTCAACTACGCGCTGCTGACAGGCGACGACATTGTTCTGGACGCCGCTGCAAACTCCATGCGCGCGCATCTGGAGTTTATGCTCGCGGACGGCGGCTGGGATAACAGCTGGGGCAGCCGCATCGCCAAGTGGACATATTGGGGCAGCCGCACATCCGACGGCTGCCAGACCGCCTACGCGCTCCTTGCGCACCGTGATCCTGCCTTCGCGCAGGCCGCGCAGCGCAACCTGGAACTCTACGCGCGCTGCACGCATAACGGCCTTCTCCACGGGGGCCCCATGTATGAGAGCGCCGGAGAACCGCCCTGTATCCACCACACATTCTGCCACGCCAAATCGCTGGCCGCCATCCTGCGCCATGGATACCGAAAGCCGGCTTATATGCCGCTCCCGCGCGAGGCGGCCCGGGGCGTCCGCCATTTTCCCACTGTCAATGTCTCCTTGCTGGCCGCCGGCCCCTGGCGGGCGACGGTGTCGAACCATGATTTTGAGGTTGTGCCCGAAGGCAACGCCACCGGCGGCGCGCTCACAATGCTCTGGCATAAAAAAGCGGGGCCCGTGTGCGTTGCGGGCATGACAGACTATCAGTTAACGGAGCCCAACAACATGCAGCTTTCCCGCCGCTGCGACATCGTGTGCCAGACGCCGCGCGCGGAATATGAAAAAGACGGCGTCTGTTACCGGAGCATCAATGATAAAAACGCCGTTGTCGCCTGCGCCGGGGACGACGAAATCATTGTACATGCAAGTGGGTCGCTCCGGGACAAGGAGCAGCGCGACGGCGGCCGCTGCGCGCTCGTATACACAGGCGCGGCGGACTGTTTTAAGATTGGTGTCACCGTGGACGCAGACAATGCGTTTTACTATTTGCCCATCATCGCCGCCAGCAGTGACACGGTCTCGCTAAACGGCAATGAGGCCGTCATCACAGCCGCGTCCCACCGCATCATACTGCGCTGCAGTACCAAACTGCGCGCCCGGGATTTGACGCGGCGCAATTTTAACCCGGTTGCGGGTTTCGAAACCATCGATTTTTATTGCGCCCTCAGCCGTTCTGAGAAGACAGAATTTGACATTAAAATTGATTGACCGGCCTAAAAACCAGACAGGCCATCGCCGGATAACACGAATCACCGATTAAAATGTGACGTGTTTGACAACAATAACGGGGCTTCGCCCCTATGCTCCGTAAAACGCGGCGATTGAAAGCTTTTTTTATAAGTTTTTCGTATAAACTTGACAGGAGACTCCCCATGCATGTGATACGCAGCCCCATCCATGATCCGCGATACGCGGGACTCTCAAGCCGCAGCAGAGTACTCCTTACCCTGTGTCTTGGCGCCATAACCGCCTTTATACTGCTCAATTCCGCCCGGGACGGCGACGCCTCGGGCCGAACGAGCGCCTTTGTCCTTGACATGATCAACTCTGTTCTCCCCGGCTCTCCGGTCACGGAATTCATGGTGCGCAAAGCGGCCCATTTCCTTGAATACGCCTTGCTCGGCCTTGTCGCCCTCATAACGCTTCGCGCTTACACAGGACGCATACGCGCTTATGTCACAGCCCCCCTGTTTTACGGCCTGCTTGCTGCGGTGGCGGATGAAACGCTCCAGCTTCATATTCCGGGCCGGAGCGGCCAACTGACGGATGTGTGGATCGATTTTGCCGGGTTTGTTTTCGGCGCTGTCGCCGGTGTGCTGATTATCCTTTTCGTAATCAATCGCTTCCGGGCCGGGAAACGCTTTTAGGCGCGCCGCGGGTACATAACTTACAGCGATTCCAACAACGACACTGGGAATCGCATCAGGCCATTACAGAAAATCACCTTCCGTTTTTTTCTGTAAT
>JAITVU010000112.1 GCA_031285645.1 Oscillospiraceae bacterium
GAAACAAATTGCCGCATGACAGGTGAGGTTTCATCATGCGTCTGTTCAGCGGTTTTCTGCATATTGACGGCGTACTCGATAACGTCGGCTAAGCCCTGCGCTTGCTGTTCGGTCATTTGAGGCTTCTCAAAACACTTCGGGTTGTCGGTCTTATCCGGGTTCTGGGCATACACCACCACTTTGCCGAGCCAGCCATGTACCCGCCACAACGAAGTCGTTGCCATATCGTTACTCCATTTTCACTGGCAGAATAACTGCCGCTTGGATTTTTAATGCCGCCTCCGCCAACATATGCAGGGCGGCGTCATAACGGCCTGCGTCCACAACATTCAAGATGTGGGCTTTCTGCGCGATCTGATTTAGGTTGTTGCCGATACCGTGCAACTCCCTCATCATCGCGTGGTAGTCGGGCGGCGGCATGGGGCGGGGAATATGTCCATCCAACAGGGAACGGATATATGCCTCTCGGGAATATCCGCACTCTTTCGCTCGTGCGGTGAGCGTGGCGGATTCTTCCTCATTCAAATGGAAGCGTACAAGAATAGGGCGTTTTAACATCGAATATCAATCCTTTCTTACGGGGGTTTTAGGGGCGGGACGCACCTAACAAGTGGCCAAATTGCCAGTATGGGCATATTTGGCGATGCTTGCTGGTAGATACGCAGTCGCCGGGGCCGGGTTTGCTCATGCCCGACCGTCCGCGTTATCGCTCCCGCTCGGAGCGGCCGGGGAGGGTAAAAGTCACGCCCTTAAAATGGTCGGCGTCAAGAATGTAGTCGCTGTTTTTCCAATTCCGCTCCGCGATTTCTCTCGCATGCGCCGGGTTCGCCGCTTCCACTGTCACAGTCATTTCAAGGATTTCTCGGATTTTTACTTCGTACTCTTTCATCGCGCAAAACTCCTTTCCTCGTAAATTCGGGCGTAAAAAAAGACGCCCACCGTTTAGATGGACGCCTGTTGCCGTTATGCTGTTTTATCTCATCCGCGCCGCCCTCTGGAATATCTCGTCAATGCTCACGGGCGTGAAGCTGTTCACATCAGCGCCAACATTGAACGCGGGGCCGGTCAGCGCGGCCAACCGCTCTGCGGATATTTTCGAGTTATGAACATGGCCGTAGAGATGAATCGCGCCCCGGTGAAACTGATACCACTCTAAAATTGGGAAGTGGAACAGGACAAGCCACTTCCCACCGGCGCTGAGTACATAGTAGTCCTTTACCCACACAAAATCGCTCATGTAGGGGGTAAAGCCTTTCAAAAACCTGTCATGGTTGCCGCTGATGAGATACTTGTGTCCGTTTAGCCGGGTCAGGCATCTGTGGGCTTCCACTGCTGGGCGCATGGTAAAATCGCCAAGAATGTATATCTCGTCTTTTTCCCCGACAACGGCATTCCAGTTGCGTGTAAGCGCCGCATCCATCTCGTCCGCAGAGGCAAACGGGCGGTTGCAGTGCCGTATGATGTTTTCATGGCCGAAATGCAGATCGGAAGTAAAGAATATCACGGCGTCGCCTCCTCGCGTATTTTACCCATTATACCATTTACGGCGCGGATGCCAAATGTGCGATTGGGTTATCTGGCGCGGCTCGTTTTCTGCTTCCGGCTCTGCTGCCAGCGTTCATAATCAGCCGCAGCCGTGGAGTAAACCGTGGCGCAGGCGTTTTTGGCCGTGCCGGGGAGATAATCGGCACGCTGGCATTTCTTTTTGTGCGCCCCGTCTTTCTGCGCGTAATAGGGGCTTTGCGTGAACGCCCGGATCATGGCGTCGGGGTCGGCGCTGCACCAATAGGCCAGCTTGTTCATAAACGCCTGATCGTCGGCGCTTTCGTTGCCGTACCGCCGTTTGCCCTCCCATAGCTCCGCAAACACTTTGTCGCGCTCTAGCCCGGTACGGAGGAAACGCTCCTGTTCCGTGCTGCTCTGGTAGGCCAGCGATGGGGGATTATTCACAGCTTTTTGCGGAGCTTCGGACAACAGGAATTTGTCATGGACGATTTGCAGTTCCGCCGTGCGGCCTAATATGTCTCTCACGCCGCCGTAAACGCTGCCGGTAACGGTGAAGTACCGCGCTTCGCTGTAAATCTCCACGAAGCCGTCCTTTTTGCGGTGGCGCGTGATGTCCGCGCCGGGGGCGAACACAAAGGTGTGCAGCCCCGTACCGCTGGGGCTGATTTCGGTATATGAGGTCAGTAAACCCACAATCTCCCGCGCCTGCGGCGTCACGCCGTCCTCACCAATCACATGGTCTAAATCCACGCCGTAAATATCGTCGCCGCCGCTAAACTCGTAGCCGACGCCCTGCGCCAGCCCGCGCTCCACGCACTCGGCGGCGGTTTCATAGCTGCCCCATGTGTCCGGAACGCCAGCCTTTGCGGGCAACGCTCTGCCGGACAGCAAGCTTGCGGGATTGAACGGGCTTTTGAGCGGCGCGTCGCGGACGCCCCACGCAACCCAGTTCGGGCGCTGCCTTAACAGCGCCGGTATGTTGCCGTATGGATTCGGCAATAGAAGCACTCCCTTCAAATGGAAAAGCCGCCCGGTGTAAGCCGGACGGCTATGTATGGCAAAGGCGGCGCTGGTTTTACCCAGCGCCGCCTTTGCGTATATTCCGATGTTCTATCTTGCATCGCGGTCATCACGTTTTTTGGCTTTCCCTGATTCCAATTCGTCCTTTTCAATAACGCGCTCACAGAAACTGAGAAGTACAGGAATATCTTTAGTAGCAGTTTCCCATATATCCTCTTTTCCCATCTCGGCATAGGAATGAGCGAACCGATTCCTCATACCTCTCATCATACCCCATTGTATTTGTGTGCGGGTAGCCTCCTTAAATTCGTCAGTAATTCCAATAGAAAGCTCTCCGATTTGCATAATACTCATAGAAACAGTATTGAGAAAATGAACATCATTTGTGAAAACCTCGTAGGAATTTCCAAAACGGCTGACCGCATCCGCTATATCTTCGCAATAGCGTTTCATGTGCATGATTCTTGACAAATCACCTTTGTTCATAGATTTGAACCCTTTCCTTTTCGATATTTTCAACAAACCACGGTGTGCGTTGCCTTGTGCTTTCCTGCTCTAAAGCTCCTGTGGTAATTAAATCCACCGATTTTTCAAAGGCTTCGCAAAAATCATTATATAGGCCGCCCATCGCAAGCAAACCTTTTAACTCTGTCCTTGTTTTATCAACCAAAATGTCCACATCGCTGTTTTCAGTCGCTTCATCGCGCGCGTAGGAACCGAATACCCATACGGCGCGAAGCCCGTGTTTCTCCGCGACGGGCGTTATCCGCTCTTTCAGTTGTTCAATCGTATAGATCACGCTCATCACCTCGCCCGCTCATCTTTATTTTTATTGTACCAAAATATGATTAAAAAAACAACATGAAGTATGCTTTTGTCCACGCAACCGGCACGGCGGCGGTGCCGACAAAATCAGCGCCGCTGCAGGAAAACCCGATGTCCAACTAAACCGCGCCGATTTTTTTTGAGATAGGCAAAGCCGTCCGTATGTCCGCGAAAATAGATTTCCCTGCGCTCGATGTTTTCCATTGCGTGTTTCAATCCAAGATACCGAACCAGCGCCTTGTGTTCCTCCGCCGACAAACTGACAGCACCATCCTCATCTATTATTTGTGGGACAACAGGGAAATCCGTTTGCAGGCTTATGATCTCCCGGTGCATTTTAAGATATTTGCTGTCCGTATCGCGCAGATTGGCGCATATGTCGCCGTCAATCTCAAAAAACAATCCTCTATCCGCTCCGGCAGATTTTGGAAGTTTTCGTTTTGCTCACACGCCGCGCTGTAAATCATTCCGCACAAGGGTATTGTACTGCAAATAGCGCTGCATGGTATGGAGTTCTACCATTGAGTTGCTGATAGGCGTTCCCGTAGCGAAAACCGTACCGCGCCCGCCTGTGCGTTCGTCGAGGAATTGGCACTTCATAAATAAGTCGCTGGATTTCTGCGCCTCGGTCTGCGCGATGCCCGCCACATT
>JAITVU010000119.1 GCA_031285645.1 Oscillospiraceae bacterium
ATATCGCCGATCAGATTTGTCTGATACACCGTGAATCTTTGATCAACGCGCAGATCTACCATTCCTTTGAATTGAGACTCAAATCCCGGCTTGTTCGATTCATGTAGTTTCTCTAAACAGAATACATTCCAATGTGTATCACCAAGCCAGAAAAAGGGAGTACCATCGTTGTAATACAAAAACCGCTTACCGCTTATCGTTTTCAGGAAGCCTTTTCGGTAAATCTCTAAATTTCCGGTATAGGGAATGCAGGTGATGCTCCCTGCGATATGATTAAAGTCATTGTTATGAGGGTCATTGCATGACATAGTGTATGTCCATACACCCACGCTTATGGGAGCGAATCGAACCCCCCAAACGGCATCGCCCAACCAGTAGGCCGGACGAGCAACCGTTTCACCGTTCGGACCGATAAATGTAGCCGTCACGTCCACGTCAAAATAGGGATTCTCATACATCGCTTGGTTACTCGTCACTTGGAATTCCGTTACCTGCCACTGCATAGTACTTGTCATAGAAATTTCCTCCTTCTACATAAAAATGAACCTTCCAGCTCAATTCGAAGCCAGTATAGCACATCTTGCATCAATAGGGAAGATATGGATAGATATAATAAACCAGAAATCCTTATGTAGACAAAACAGCTAACATCTGCTATCCTGTTAGTAACATTTTTCTAAGAAGGAGTGCAAGCTCATGTTATCCACGCAAAACGGCGCCCTGCTCTTCCACATGGATGCGGAAACCATGATCATCGAGGCATGGGGACGGGATTCCCTGCGTGTCCGCGCCACCAAGCTGCCCGAAATCCCCACAACGGAATGGGCGCTCATCCAGCCGAAACAGGAAGTCAAGGCCACTGTTACAATCTTCGACGGCTATGCGGTGATTGAAAACGGCAAGATCAAGGCCACCGTTGACAAGAGCGGCAAGATCTTCTTCCAGAACAGCGCTGGCAAGGTTCTGCTGGAGGAATATGTCCGCAACCGGAAGCTCTACAACTTCGCCCCGGGGATCGTGCCCAGCGGCTTCGCATCGGCGCTGGATATTGAGGCGCGGGAGTTTAAGCCAATCCTCGGCGGAGACTATGCCCTGACTGCGCGGTTCGAGTCCGACCCCGAGGAAAAAATCTACGGCCTTGGGCAATACCAGCAGCCGAACCTCGACCAGAAGGGCTGCGAGCTGGAGCTGGCTCACCGGAATTCGCAGGCCAGCGTGCCCTTCGCGCTCTCCAGCCTTGGCTACGGCTTTTTGTGGAACAACCCGTCTGTTGGGCGCGTGAGCTTCGCAAAAAATGTCACCACGTGGACGGCGACCTCCACAAAGGTGCTGGATTATTGGATCACCGCGGGCGACTCCCCCGCCGATATCCTCGAAAACTACAGCATGGCTACTGGCTCCGTGCCCATGATGCCCGATTGGGCGATGGGCTTCTGGCAGTGCAAGCTGCGCTATCAGACGCAGGAGGAACTGCTCACCGTTGCCCGCGAGTATAAGCGGCGCGGCGTGCCACTCTCTGTGATCGTGGTGGACTTCTTCCACTGGACGATGCAGGGTGACTGGAAGTTCGACAAAAAGTACTGGCCCGACCCCCAAGCCATGGTGGACGAGCTGAAGAGCATGGGCGTCGAGCTGATGGTATCCATCTGGCCGACCGTCGACCACCGCAGCGAAAACTTTCAGGAAATGACGGAGAAGGGCTATCTCATCCGCACGGATCGGGGTCAGCGCATCGCCATGATCTTTCAGGGCAACACCGTCCACTTTGACGCCACGAATCCCGGCGCACGCGAATACGTGTGGAACAAGGCGAAGCAGAATTACTACGACTACGGGATCAAGCTGTTCTGGCTGGACGAGGCGGAGCCAGAATACACCTACTACGACTTCGACCTCTACCGTTACCATCAGGGGCCGAACGTGGAGATTGGCAACCTCTACCCCATGCTCTACGCCCGCGCCTTCTACGACGGCATGACAGGCGAGGGGCAAGAGAACGTGATCAACCTGCTGCGCTGTGCATGGGCGGGAAGCCAGCGTTACGGCGCACTGGTGTGGTCGGGCGATATCGATTCCAGCTTTAGGAGCCTGCGCAACCAGTTCGCGGCGGGACTCAATATGGGGATTGCGGGTATTCCGTGGTGGACGACCGACATCGGCGGGTTCCACGGGGGCGACGCCTCCAGCGAGGAATTCCGTGAGTGCTTCACGCGGTGGTTCCAGTACGCCACATTCTGTCCGGTGATGCGCCTGCACGGCGATCGGGAGCCCCACACTCCGCCGATGGACGCCTCGCAGGGCATCGGAGTCGGCGGCGGTTCCTGCCCCTCCGGCGCGGCCAACGAGATCTGGAGCTACGGCGAAGACATCTATGAAATCTGCAAGGATTTCATCGGGATTCGCGGCAAGCTCTTGCCCTACATCCGTGAGCAAATGGCTCTCGCGCACGAAAAAGGCCAGCCGCCCATGCGCCCGCTGTTCTTTGACTATCCGGACGATGAAGCGGCATGGAAGGTGCAGGACGAATTCCTGTTCGGACCGGACATCCTTGTAGCCCCGGTGCTCTACTCCGGCCTCCGCGAACGCGAGGTCTACCTGCCGAAGGGCGCAAGCTGGAAAGACGCTTGGACAGACGAAACCTTCGACGGCGGACAGACCATCACCGCCGCCGCCCCAATCGAACGCATCCCTGTATTCATCCGGGCAGGAGCAGGTCTGGAGCTGCGGTAAATACCATAGAAAAAACCGCATTGCTTGATTGTAATGCGGTTTTTGCTGCCCTCCGGCAAGAATCAAACTGGCGACTTGCACATTACGAGTGCGTTGCTCTACCGACTGAGCCATAAATATTATATGAAAGAGTGGAGTTTCCTACTCACGGGACATAGAAAGCCGAACGCCAACCAATCGGTGGTGTTCGGCTTTCTCTCTTTAACCGGTCGTTTGCTATTTTGTCCTTATTCCACCCCGAATTACGGTGATGTACATTTCCTCGATATCGTTAATGTAGGGGATCAGGGTGTCGATGATGGCGTTTCCGTGAAGCTGCATTGTCATAGCGGATTCCTCCAAATAGTGATGTTGCTTTGTGTTACCCTCTATCACTATTATACAGGATATCCTTTATATTGTCGAGCTTATTCTAAAGAATTTCCTATGATATTTCAATAATTATTTGATATTATAAATGTTATCCTATATAATTATATCAGGAGGGGATAGACCATGACCAATGCGCAGAAGATAAAAATGGGGCTGGCGTATCAGAATATGAGTGAAGCCCAGCTCGCCCGCGAGTTTGGAACAACACCGCAAGCATTCAGCCAGCGGATAAAGACCGATAAGTTCACGAATGCGGAGCTGGAGCAAATCGGAAACATAATCGGCGCGCAATATATTTCCGCATTTGAATTCCCCGATGGGACGCGAGTATAAATGCAAATTGCACAAGAGAACCGATTCTGCTATAATGGTGATAAGGGGGCGACGGCCTATGCTAATAAATAGCAGCGACTATCTAGCTGTTATAAATGATATAAAGTCACGTATTCGATTGACACAGCGTCGGGTTCTGCTATCTGCGAATGCGGAGCTGTTCATGCTGTACTGGAATATCGGGAAAGTGATTAACGAGTACAGCGTATGGGGCAACAAGTTTATCGAAAACTTGGCATATGACATCAAGCTGGATTTCCCCGATACCAGAGGTTATTCTGTTCGCAACCTGAAATACATGGCGAAGTTTTATAAGACTTTTCCTGATTTTGAAATTGTGCAGTCGCTGACTGCACAATTAACATGGACGCACAGTAACGTGCTTCTGGACAAGGTAAAAGGCCAAGACGAATTCTTGTGGTATGCGCAGCGTAATAGTGAATCAGGATGGTCGGTTGATCTCCTCAAGGAGCAGATTGAGAACAAACTATACGAGCGTCAGGTACTAACGAAGAAAACAAACAACTTTCAAGAGCGATTAACGCCGCCGCAGAGTGACCTTGCACTCCAAACAATGAAAGACCCATATATGTTCGATTTTATTCAGTATCGCGAGGGCATGGTTGAACGTGAAATCGAAGCGGAGCTTGTAAAGAACATCACGAAACTGTTGCTTGAATTAGGTACGGGATTTGCGTTTGTTGGCAATCAATATCACATCGAAGTTGAAAATGAGGACTTCTATTTAGACCTTTTATTTTACCACTTGAAGCTTCGCTGTTATGTCGTTATTGAACTTAAAACTGGTGACTTCAAACCAGAGTATGCGGGAAAGCTTAATTTCTATATTTCGGCTGTTGATGATTTGCTGAAAGCGGAACGAGATAATCCAACAATAGGGCTTCTGCTTTGCAAAAACAAGCGGGGAATGATTGCCGAATATTCGCTCCGCGATATTGAAAAGCCAATCGGTGTAAGTGAATACAAGCTGTTCAAGAATCTGCCGAAGGAATATGAGAACATTTTACCTTCTGCCGAAGACATTGAGAAGCGTATTGGATTACTCCCCGGAGTCGATGATTAAAAGAACAGGGAGTATATATGCAAGCAGAAGGACAAGGCCGAATCCCCGTCCTTGTCCTTTTATCTGCGCCCCGAACTGCTATCTCGCGTCTTTCTCCCTCCCCATCCCGCGCCCATTGGGGTCAATCCCATAAGATTGCAACACATCCTGTAGCCGCGCCGTCTCCTGTTCAAGCTGCCGAATCCCGGCCAGCCTTTTCGCCGTCTCCAGCTTCTCCGCTTCGCTGGGGACTTTGCTTTTGAGATTCACATATTTAACGCTTAACTCTTTCACCTTTTCCGTCAGCAGGTAATATTCCATCGCCGTCTTTTTCAGGCTCTGGACATCCTCCAGCGTAAGCCCCTTAATCGTCCCCAGCATCCCCGGCTCTGGCTGGAGCGCGTCCAGCTTTTTCTTGGAAACGACAACGCCCTCCATGCCCTTGGCCTTGCCCTCCATCGTGGCGAATCGCTTCTTGGCGGATTCCAGTTTCTTGGACAGATCAGCAATCTCCCTGTCAAGAGTCTGCCGTTTCAGCTCCGCGACGGAAAGGTGCTCGGCTCGACTGCCGACCTCGCCGCGATCCAGCTTCCAGCCGCGCGAGGTTATATGCGCAAAAAACTCGTCCTGCAAAATACCATAGCTGTTGAACCCCTTCCAAAACTCGCTGCAATTGACGCGCTTACAGGGATTCTTCTTTCGGTCAACGCCATCAACAACAGGAATATACGCGACGTGCATATGCGGTGTCTTTTCATCCATGTGCACCACCGCCGACATAACATACGGCTCTCCGCATTTCTGCTTCACATAATCATAGCAATCATTAAAAAACTGCCGCATACGATCTTCG
>JAITVU010000120.1 GCA_031285645.1 Oscillospiraceae bacterium
CGCATAATATTTTTCCCCGGCAAAACCCGGTGAAACAACAAAAGCCGCCAGCCCCTGTGGCTGTAAACGGCCTACCCCCTTGGAATCGCCTGTCGTTTTCGAAAACAAAACGGAGAAGAGGGCGATTCCCTGATTCTTATATTTATATCATAACACATATTGCGTCCGCACGCCATATAAAAAATCATTTGCCGCTTTATGCGCAGAGACTCTGCGAGGACGCGGGCGGCGTAATACTGATTTGCTCTGCCGTGATGACAGGACACGCAACTTTTTAGCAGGATCAGTTGACCTTTTAGAGTACTTGGTTTACAATATTAAAGTAAGTGCTTTTCCGAACAGGCTAAAAACAGACAGCCTGTTTTCAGCCCTGAGATGGCGGGTTTGCCGCGAAGCGGCCTGTTTGTTCAGCGCCGCGCTTATGACGTGGTTTTAAAATGACCTCATTTAAGTTTTTTTGCCTGTATTATGCGGATACACCGGCGCGAACGCGCGGTTATGCAGCCCGGGGAGGACCATACGGATGATCAAAATATCGCCATCTGTGCTTGCCTGTGATTTTTCGCGGTTGGGCGAGGAAGTCCGCGCCATGGAAAAGGCGGGCGCGGATATGATCCATCTCGACATCATGGACGGGCACTTCGTGCCCAATATATCATTCGGGCCCCCTGTTGTGGCCAGCCTGAGGCGTGTAAGCGACATGTTTTTCGACACGCACCTGATGCTGACGCACCCGCTCTCCTATATCGACGGCTTCGCGGCCGCGGGGAGCAACCGAATCACATTTCATCTGGAAAGCGAGAACGACGCCGGGGCTGTGATTGACCGGATCGAGGTGAACGGCGCCGAACCGGGGATTGTCATTAAGCCCGCGACGCCGGCGCAGGCTGTGTTCCCCTATCTTCACCGCGTGAAAATGGTGCTTGTCATGACCGTTGAACCCGGTTTTGGCGGGCAGCGCTTCATGGCGGATATGTGTCCCAAAATAGCCGCTTTGCGCGACGAAGTGACTAAAAGGGGCCTTGATGTCGACATCGAGGTCGACGGCGGCATCGACGCCGGGACGGCGGTTGTTGCCGCAAAGGCGGGCGCGAATGTTCTCGTGGCCGGATCGTCGCTCTTCGGCAGCGGCGATTACATGGCGGCTGTCGCCGCGATGCGCGACCGGGCGCGGCAGGCGTTGTATCAGGGCTGATCGGGAATCCGGTTATTGATCTTAATTGCGGATGTATGAGTTTAAGATTCCGGAGCCGCAAATCCGCCGCGCTTTTTTAAAAGCGCAGCGCTGTTGCGCAGTCAGGCTGCGCAACGTCCTTGGCGGCTGGCCGCCAAGGGGATTTGCGGCGTTGGGGATTATGAAAATACTTGCTTGTGTTCCGTGGTTGATTGGTCTGCTTATACGAATATCCCATTAAAAAGCAGATAAAATGGCGCGATGCGTTTTGGAAAAAAGGCGTTTTGAGCGATGATTTTATCGCCCTTTTTAACGGATATTTGTATTAATCGCCGGGTTTTGCATGAAGCAATAAGACGCCTAGAACGTACCGCCGAAATAATCGTTGAGCGTATCGAGTGCGCCCTCCGGGATGATTTCACAGCCATGCTCATCGACGTAAGCGGCGAGAATATCGCCTTCACCCAGTCTTTGGGCATATTCGCTTAGAAAATAAACACTGAGCCGGTCTGAAAAATCAAGAGGATAAATCGTGAGAACGAAAGCGCCCCTGTAATGATGTAAGGCGCTTTTGTATATGCGGTGGCTGTAACGCTCGAAAAGGCGCACGGCCCCCTCGCACAGCGTATCCGCATCGTCGAACGAGAAGATAACGGGCTGCAGCTTAGACAGCTTGCGCGGGTATTGGGATTTATCAAAAGCCGTGAAGCAGATCACGCAGCCGCCCTCTCCACCGGGATAGACTTCGATAAACACCTTGGCGCCCTTTGGGCTGAATCCGGTTTCGCGCTTGCCTTTTTCGAGGAGCCCGAGAAAGAATTCCCTGTTTTTTTCGCTGGCGCAGTCCGGCGATTTCAAATTGACGGACAAGCTTTTCACATCCTGCTTATCCAGCGTGACCTTGAGTTTATCCGCACTGATCAGGATGATTTCCATAAGGTAATCCTTTCAGACATTGTTTGGCATGAACGCTGTGGCCTGAAAAATATCTGCGCGGAGATGCCGCGCGATGGGCGCAAAACAGGTGTCCGCAATGTGGGGACACATGATGCCGCCGCGATTTTTTTGTCCGTGAAGCATGGTGTGGTTCGGCTCGGCCGGAACAATGTTTCATCGGGGACAGGCCTGTGTACCAGAAAACAACGAAAGTCAGGTAGACCCATGTCGATATTCTCAAACGGGATTGTGCTGGCACAGCACAAGGAGCCCGCTTTTTCGCGCCCTTTGGTGTGCTTTACAAACCCTCAGACCGAGACGCTCTCGCTCGACCGCCCTCCTGTGCGTGACATCGCCGGGCTGAGCGCCGACGATATCGTTGAAATCGCGCGGGCGGCGCAAATTGTGGACGAGCGGGACGGCAAGCTTTTACACCGCAAGCTCATGCGCGTTAAGGGGCGGGGCGTCGCCGTTGTTGTGGACGCGATTGACGACGAGCCCTATGTATCGAGCAAGATCAACCCCCTTCTCAAGCTGCGCGAGGAAACGGCCGGCGGGATCGGCTTGTGTGAAAAGGCGGCCGGGACCGACAATGTCTTTATCATGGCCTACAAAAACATCGGTGACCTTGAAACGCGCATACCCGGCTCCATAGAGGGCTATAAAATCAGCAGGCTGCGCGGCGGTTATCCCGCGAGGCCCCAGAGTTCGCTGCTCAATATCGGCCAGGGGCGCCGGCTGACGGTCGGCGTGGGCGCCGTGATCCACCTGTACCGCGCCGTCATGCAGAATAAGCGCCAGAGCACGGTCTTTATCACGGTTGCGGGCAACTGCGTGGCAAACTCCATGAATATGGAAGTCTCCATAGGCATGACCATCCAGCAGATTTTGGATCGGTGCGGCCTTGTGGACGAGCCCACGCGTATTGTCTGCGGCGGGCCCATGACCGGGATCGCCATTATGGACACGGACCGCACCCTCGTGACATACACAACGCGCGCCATACTTGTGATTCGGGACAGCCGGCGCGAGAGCGGTTACAACTGCATCGGCTGCGGCCGCTGCGCGCGCGTCTGCCCCATGGGGCTCAGCCCTATGTACATACGCCGTTTCGCCCAGACCCAATATTACGCGAACCTGCGCCGCTTCGACGCCCACCTGTGTGTTGAATGCGGCACATGCAGCTATATATGCCCGTCGCGCCTGGAAGTGTCCAGGGATGTGGCCAGGGCGAAGGCCTACTCCCTCAGGAATATTGTGGGTGCGCAGGCGCAGGAGGTGGACGAGCTTGAGGATTGAAAACCCCGCCACCGCCCCTCATATCCATTACCACGAAAATACAAAGGTTGTGATGGGCGACGCCATATTGCCCATGGCGGCGATCTACGCCATGTGTTTTTACTACTACGGGCCGCGCGTGCTTCTGCTTCTTGTGACATCGGTTTTCTCCTCCGTGGCCGCGGATGTCTTGTGTACGCTTATATCGGGTAAAAGAGTGAACGCGCGGGATTATTCCGCCATCGTCACAGGCATGATCATACCGCTTATGATGCCGGCGTCTATTCCGTTTCACATTGCCGCCATAGCGGCGGTATTCGGCATCACCATTGTCAAGCACCCTTTCGGCGGCGTGGGCAACAATGTATTCAACCCCGCGGCGGCCGGCGTCGCCTTCGCGATTGTATGCTTTCCTGTGCGCATGTTTACGTATCCGATGCCGCTTGAGACGCTGCCGGTTTTCCCGGATGAGACCCTTTTACAGGTGTCGTCGCCCGCTTTTACGCTGCAACTCGGCGGCGTGCCCAATTATGATTTTGTCGACATGTCGCTCGGCAATTTCCCCGGGCCCATGGGCGCCACTAATATTCTAGTAATCCTTGCCTGTCTTTTATACCTCGTTTTGCGCGGCGCGGTGCGCTGGGAAATGCCGGTGGCTTATCTGGCCGTTTTCGCCGCGCTCTGCTGGGCTTTTCCGAGAGACAATATGAACGCCGCGCAAAATATTCTTTATGATATGATGAGCGGCACGGTCCTTTTTGGTGGCGCGTTCATGTTGACGGACCCCGTCACAACCCCGCAGCGGGCCTGGGCCAAGGCCGCGTACGCGGCGCTTGCCGGAGCCGCGGTCTTTCTTTTCAGGCGCTACAGCCGTTATGAAGAGGAGTTTGTTTTTGTATTGCTGATCATGAACGCGACCGTGTGGGGCTTTGATATGGTCGGCGAGCGTATCGCCGGTATTTTCAGGAGGAAAAAGTTTGAGACTCTCGACGATAAGAAAGTACAGAAAAAACAGTAAGGTACGCCAGGGAATCTTGAGTGTGGGGCGCAATCCCATTATCCTGCTGGGCGTCAGCTTGCCCTTTGTCATCGCGACCGCGACGAGCCTGCGCAATGCGGCGGCCATGTCGCTTGAGTATGTCGTCATCAATTTTGTGACGGCTGTTCTGTCCGTCCTGATCGCCGGAAAGGCGCCGTTTTGGGTTCGCGCGGCCATTAATGTCGGCGCGGCGACGGTTGTCATGATGCTGACGCGGGCGCTTATCACATGGATGATGCCGGATATATCCAATTATCTGGGAACCTATATCTATCTCATGGCCCTCAACGGCATGGTGCTGCTGCAATCCGAGGAAGCCGTCCGTCCGGGGCCTGTCAAGCTTTGGCCCGTCATGAAGGGCGTCGTGATCAATGTAGCCGTTTTCGCCGTTATGATGCTGATTGTATCTTTGCCGCGTGAATATCTGGGCAACGGTACGCTTTGGGGCAGGGCCATACCCGCCCCGGTTAAACTCTCCGGCGTGCAGTTGCCGTTTTTCGGTTTTATCAGCGTGGGTTTTCTATTGGCTTTTGTGCGCTTTACAACAAAAAAGATTCAGGCCTTCGGTATTGTAGATGGCGCCCGCAAAGCCGCGAATGAGCGGGCGCGCTACACAGCCATCCATGTTGAGATTGACGAATGACGCTATAGAGGCGCGTATAACAGCTTAGCCCGTATTTTTAGTGGAGGTTTCGGCCCGTGAGCAGGGCCGTACATGCCAATGGAAAGTGGATTTTCATCGTTTTTCCTGATGGCCCTGACGGCCTTGGCCGTGGAAAACGTCATATTTTTTCGTGTGTTGGGGCTTAACAGGCAAGTCTTATTTTTAAAATCGCCGAAAATGGGAATACTGTATGGCGGGATGTTTACGCTGGTTGCCCTGCTCTCGTCGCTGCTGGTTTCCCTTGTCAATCATTTATTGAGGGACAGTATCTATACGTCTTATTTGCGCGCGCCGGCCTATTTTATCTGTGTGGCCATTGTCTACGTCGCGATTTATTTGGGGACGCGCGCCTTTTTACCCGCTGTTTTTGAGCACATCCGGGACATATTGCCGGTCAGTGTTTTTAACACCGCTCTTTTTGGGGCTTTTTATGTCACCGCGATAAATGGGTTTAATATTTTTCAGACAACCGGCTACGCTTTTGGCGCGGGCGTCGGATATACGCTGGCTGTTCTTGTCGTCTATTTTGCGCGCAAGCGCCTTGCCATCAGCCCTGTGCCGCGTTCGTTCAGGGGCCTGCCCGTCCTGCTTATCTACATCGGTATGCTTTCGCTGGCCCTTTACGGCCTCATCGGCCACGGTCTGCCGACCTGATTTTCCGTTATGAGCCAAAAAGGCTTGATACCCCGGAGTCTCTGTCCCGGGGAGGTTCATTTTTGATGCGCGTATCTGCGCCGATGGTTTACATCCGTGCGTATAGCGGTACGGGTTTAAAGCTATATGACATATCAGTCACGCCAGCAGCCCCAACGACCTCGGAGGTGAGTTTTTGGCAAAACATTATAAAATTAAGCGATATAAAAAGACGGGAGGCCATACCTATAAGGCGCGGCCGCACCCTCTTACTGTTTTGCTTTGCATTGTCCTCGTTGGCGGGCTTGTTTATCTCGGGATTGTCATTTACCAGCCTGTGTATGATTTTGTTATGAGCATCGGGCAGGACAGCGCCGATGACGCCGGTATGGCGCAGTCCGGCGATCCGGCGGTATCCGCGGAGCCGCCCGTCGCCTCACAGCCGGACCCTGATCCGGAACCGGAGCCGCCCCAGACGGTTAACGGCCTGACCGCCGTGTTTATGCCTTTTGACATCGCGGCGGACGCGGCGCAGGCCAAGGCCTTTATTGACCGGTTGGACAGCGCCACCAACGCCGTGATGGTTGAAATAAAAAACAGTCAGGGACAATTACTTTACGATACGAAAGTTGCACGGGCCCTCGAGTGGGAGGCCGTCTCCGACAAGCTCATCGACCTGAGCGGCATTGCCGCAATGCTCAGGGAAAAGGATAAGCACCTCATTGTGCGCATGCACGCGTTCAGTGATCCCATCGCCGCGCGTGGGGACAGGGAACTCAACGCGATTAAATATCAGAATTCCGATATGCTGTGGCTGGACAATTACGCCGACAGAGGCGGGAAGCCCTGGCTGAATCCATATGTGCCGGAAGTGCGCAGCTATTTGATTGAAGTCGCCACGGAGGCTGTCGGCATTGGAGCCGCCATGGTTGTGATGGACAGCGTGCGGTTCCCGGATGATATGACAGGTTCGGCTTCGTTCGGCGCC
>JAITVU010000172.1 GCA_031285645.1 Oscillospiraceae bacterium
TTTGCAGCATGACAATATCCATAATTTCGACCATGACTTTTTCGGAGCCCCGTGAAAAATTCCATACGCCGATTGCCGCGTCCAAAAAGCGGCGGAATTGCGGGAAAGGCGTATTTCAACAGGATGAAAAAATACTTGAAATTATTGCCCCTTGTTCAAAGCATAATGTTGCCTGTATGTGCCGGGGCTGATGCCGAATTTGCGTTTGAAAACCTTATACAGCGTGTTGGCGCTGTAATAACCGCTCTGACTGGCAATGCTTGATATGGAGAGATTGTCCTCCTTGAGCATACCCAAAATCCTGTCCATACGCAGCGATTCGACATACGTGGAGAAGTTTTCGCCCGTCTGCTCCTTGAAAAAATCGGAGAGATATTTGTCCGAGAGGCCGAATTGAGAGGCGACATCATACAGGCACAGGCTGGGATTGTAGTAATTGAGGTTAATATACTCAAGAATGCGGTTTTTAAGATCCAGGTTATGGCTGCGCTTTTTCTCGTTGATGACATCGCAAAATGAAATGAAAACGGAGGTGATCCCGCTGTACAAATCCTCCAGGGGCGCGTGCATGTCCAAAGCGCCGATTGTGTTCTGGAAGCTGTGGGTTGTTTGCGCCTCTTCGCGGTCTTTGACAACCTCCGACCAGAGCTTGACCAAAGTGCCGCGCAACTCATAAAGCAGTTGATAAACGTCTTCCTGAGGCAGTCCGCCTGCCGAGAAATTTTCGTTGTATATATGGGTGATCAGTGCCTGGGCTTTTTCCTTTTCCCCCATTTTTGTCAGATTCATCAGTTGAAGCTCAACATCCATGGGATAATAGTATCCGGAATGGGTGATCTCGATCGTGTCAAACGAGCGGACACGGACACTATCCCCGGTTATGGAGAAGGCGGCCACCTGCTCGGCCTGTTGGTAGGAGCGGGATATATCCATGGTGTCGACACAGAAATCGCCCAAAGAGAATGTGGCGTTAATCCCAAGGCTTGCCAGCTCCGTCACAATGTTCTCAAGGCGGCCTTTCAGTTCCAGCCGCTTCGCATCGTCCGGATTTCCGGTCTGGAATATAACAGCCATTTTATCGTCGTCAATATTGCAGAAGTGGCAAGGTTGTTCCCGGTTGCGGCTGATAAGATCCTCAGCCACCAGCTTGGACATATTCACTTCGTCGTACAGGGTGTCGGAGACATTGCCACCGTATCCACCGATCTGCATCAGCCCCACGACAAATCCGCCGTCCTGCATTTTAATATCGATGTAGGAAAGGGCGATCGAAACTTCATCGCTGCCGCTGAAACCGCCGAGCAGCAATTTTTTCATGATCGCCTCCCTCAGGAAAGGCTTTTGATCGTCGAGTCGCTTGGAGATGTCGGTATTTTGCGCGATGATGTTTTGAAGCGTCCCTGTTATGTAATCATTGTTGTTGCGTTCACCGCGATAAATTCCGGCTTCGGTACGGAGGATTTCCAATGTGGAACGCAGCGGTTTACTGGTTTGAAAGGCCATCAGTATGGCAATAATGAGCCCAAGGACAAAAGCGCCGAGTGTAACGACAAGATAAGTATTGCTGATATACTGTACAGCGCTGTTAAAGTACTCAGGCGGTATGGCCGCCGCGTAAGTCCAGCCGGTGTCGGGACATGTCACATAAGCCATTGTATAGTCGGTCTTGTTAAAAGAGAGGGCAAAGTGGCCGGCAGGTTCATTTTGCTCCGACATATCAACGGATGTCGGCAGCTCATGCGCGCCATCCGAAACGAGCACGTTTCCTTGAGCGTCCATGATGAAAAAACCGATCGAATCCGCGGAGGAATCGATGCTTTTCATATAATTCAAATGCTCTTCCAATTTTTCTTCCGGGATGAGGACGGTGATGGCGCCCCTGTTGCCGTGCGAACGCACCGAAAGAGAACTGATTATGGGTACGACCCGAGACCCTTTTGAGTTGTGGTAAAACGTTTTGCTGTCGGCAATAACATTATGACTGTTATTCGGCAGGGCGAATTCTTTCCACCGATAAAAATCCATATCCTCATATGAAAAAAGCGTGCCGTAAGCCCTTGGAACATTTTCATAAACAAAATGGGGCGATATCATAATCTCATTGCGCTCGAAATAAATATAAACCTCTTCTATGAAGCTGTTTGAGAGAATATACTTATTCAGCTCACCGCGCAACTCGTTCATTTTACAAAAATCGGCGTTTTTAAGGGACGTATTCATATTGGCGAAATACGTGACATTTTTATCGAACATGATGATCTGGGTGATCATGTTGTTGATTTCAACAAAACGCGCGTTGACCGTATCACGCGTTTTCTCAAGGCCCGTGAGCATCCCGGACACGGCGTGTTCACGCGCCATATTCTGCGCGCTGTATAAGGTGATGCTGCCGAGAGAAAGAACAATGACCATGACAAGTATGTATGAAACCACAAAGCGCAGGACAATATCGTATCCCTTGTTTTTATTCCTCTGGATCAAAATTTCTCCTCCTCCACGGCAGAAACAACACGGTTTGGCGGCTTCTTGATGTCGATAAGGCAGAAAAAGCGACAGATAACAGATAATGATAATGAAGAGTTAATGATTTCAAACCCAAATCCTGATACTGAATTTCCGATTAAAAACACCTTGTTCTTAATGTATTGAGTTTATTTAAATATGGATGTAATATGATTCTTAACTCACCGACGCGCGTTTGAAAAACGACAAAAAAAATAAGATTATGACGTAAACCAAAATTTGTATATAGTTCATAACAAAACGGTTCAGGAATAGTTGAATATATAGAATAATACCATAGAGGAGAAAATAAATCAAGGGTTACTTGTAGACTTACACCTGATTTGCGTGAGATAAACATTGATTGGATAAACATGTTGCTAAAAAAGTATGACACTGCCTCTGTTGGTATTTTACGGCACGAAATTCGACGCAAAAAAATATATGCCAAACGCCACGCTTAATGCTTGGCGTTTGGCTATGAAGAACGAACAAGCCGCTTCGCGGCGCGCGGCGTTTGCCGCGTATTTAAAAATTGCGTAGCATTTTTAAACCTAACAGAAAAAAGCAGGGCGAAACCAT
>JAITVU010000213.1 GCA_031285645.1 Oscillospiraceae bacterium
AAGCGTTTTGAGCGATAGTTGAGTACCTGATTTTAAAAGCGGATTAGTATGAGTATAAGAAAGTCGGACAACCACGCCCCGGTTCTTCAATACTGTGTTAAGAGGTTTTGTATGGGCAAATCATATTTTAAAATCATGTTCACCATTTTCTTTGCGGCGCTGACGGTCTGCGGCGTGATGCGCATCATCCTCAGGCTTTCCCTCATCGACCCCGCCACCGGTTTCTACACAGCCACCGCCGGCATTATTCCAACTGTTTTCAATATTATATTCGGTGCCGCCCTTGTCGCCCTTCTGATTCTCAACAGGCTTCGGCGCGGCAACAACGATTACCCCGTTCACCGGCGCGGCCGTGCCTTGCCCATTCTGGCTATCGCGGCCGGCCTGTCCATGTTGGCCTTCGCGTGGCTTGGCCTGCCCGATCACTTTGGGCAGTCGGGCGTGCGCAGTGAGGGCTGGGCCACCTTTGTCCTTGTCTTCAACTATGCTTTTACCACTGTTTCGGGTTTAATCATGGTCTATGCGGGTGTGCACGGGTTTGTTTCCGAAAAACAGCCGAGCGCCCTTTTGCTCATCATACCGCCCATCTGGCAGCTTGTGCTCCTGCTCAGCCGTTTCAACGGCTATTTCTCCATCCTTTATATATCCGACAACCTGCTTATCATCCTTTTTATGGCTTTCGCCACGCTTTTCTATATCGGCCACGCGCGCACCCTGTGCGGGTTCGGCCGCAAGGACGGGCGCAATTACGTCATCTCGGCGGGCCTTGGCACAGCCCTGTGCGGCTTTCTCTCCTCGATACCCAATTTTATTTATATGATCGCGCGGCAGGCGCCCATTCCCGTTGATGAAATCAGCACGTTTGAGTGCCTTTACACGCTGGTTCTGAGCGTTTACGCGCTGGCGTTCGTCGCCTCGTACGCCAAATCCATCGATTATGTGTAAGCAAAAACAGTATTTGCGCAACAGCGTCAAAGCCATCATTATCAATGACGGCAAGCTGCTCTTTACAAAGTGGCGTCAGCCTCAAACCGGTGATGTATTCTATATTCTGCCCGGCGGCGGACAGGAACCGGGCGAGACTTTCCACGAAACGCTCCGCAGGGAATGCATGGAGGAACTTGGCGCGGAAGTCGATATCGGCGAAATCGCGTTGGTCCGCGAATACATCGGGAAGAACCATGAGTTCGCGGATCGGGATTCCCACATCCATCAAATTGAGTATATGTTCCTCTGCCGGCTCGCGACGCCTGTTAATATGGACAAAGCCACGGGCACGGATGAACGGGAAATCGGCTGCGCGTGGATTGCCCTGGATGATTTTAAGAATCACCGTATTTATCCTCGCTCCCTGCTCAAGTCCATTGACAGTGAAGGCCGGATCAGGCCGCCGATCTATATCGGGGACACGAATTAGTTTTTGATAATATGATTAGATTATTTTGCGGCTATAAAAGATGCTGATTTAATAATATAATGTGAGGTAGTCTGCATGGGTTCAATACTAAACAGAATTTTGAACCAGATAGGCGATCAGGCTGTTCTTGACAAACTGCTTTCTCTCTCTAAAGCAGACCTCAACTCCCTACTTTTGGCGTTGTTTGAAAGGCAAACGAATAAAGTGTTACCTTCTGAGATGCTAAAAATATACAAAGCTAATCGTTTTTCTTTGCCAAGTAAATTTGATCCTGTACGATATCATGCTTTGGAGGCACAGTTGCTAACCGAAGCTCAGAACATGAATATACAGACGATTTTGCTTTCTCCGTCTGCACCGCTTGGAAGTTGCAGCGTTTTTGGATGTGTGAATCAATACAATGTGATAAGTGCTCTTCGCAACACAGAAACACTCGCTGATCCCACCAATATGCTGGCAATTACTATAGCCGATAAGCTTAAGGAAAGAACTGAATGCAATACTTCGCCCTTGCATTACGCTACAACTGCAAGGGTCGTACGTGGGCAAACTTTTTCGGGAACGGCTTCTTATGCTCATTTTGGTCTTTATTGCATGGTATCTTCAGGAAAAGATAAAGGGGCCTACATTTGCGAAAAAGAACTGCTCGAAAAGCATCTGTCTTATTATAAGGTTCTATTTAAAACACGGTTTTCAGCTAAGTTGTCAATTGTATTGCGAAAAAGAGGCGGATATAAAGACAATGACGGCTTTTTCAGTAAAATGACTGAGGGTATGCAAACCATATTTCCAGATACAACAATTTCTATTGACAGCAATGATATAGAAAACAAGTATTATCAGGGTATCAATTTTAAATTATTTATGGAAAAAGACGGCGAAGTATTGGAAATTGGCGACGGCGGCTTTGTTGATTGGATTTGCCAAATGCTTGGAAGTAAAAAAGAGCGGTGTCTGATAAGCTGCATTGCTCTCGACAGGCTTCTTTTACTCGATGGATGAATATGGAATAATTAACACTGTACTACTTCAGCAATTGGAAAAATCTCGACATATTGCCGGGCTGTTTCGGTAATACAAATTAGCTTTAGCGCCAAAAGCGTATGGGGGAGAATGCCATGGGTAGAAGAATCACAGTATTTGCTGTTTATTGCATATTTTTTATTGTCGGATTGATTCTTGTTTTGTTTTCCGAATCAATCGCGGACAGCCAAGCGCGTGTAATCGACGCGTCCAATCCTAATTTTTCAAGTGTAAATATTGAAGACGTGAACAGAAAGATGATACCAATTATTGTTACTGGTGGCGTCATCGCTTTGGTTGCTGGTAACGGGCTTGTCTTGACACTAAATAAAAGAGATTAGCATATTGTCATTCATGTCATTTTACATTAAAAAATTTCTTGACAGGCCCCCTCTCCTGTGCTATACTTTTGACAATTTGAGTATGGAAAAAGGAACCCTTGGGAACCCGGTACACAGGTGTTTTGCACCTTGCCGGCAATCCTCCCGCAGGTGGAACACAGACCCGGACGCAGCAAGAGAGGAGCATGCTTATATGTTGCACCACATCTTAAACATTTCGGACCTCACGAAGTCGGATCTGGACTATATTCTTTCGGTAGCCGGTAATATTGCCAATAACCCTTCCCGTTACGGTGAAGTCGCTAAAGGCAAGATACTGGCTACTTTATTTTTTGAGCCGAGTACGCGCACGCGCCTCTCGTTTGAAAGCGCGATGCTGCGCCTCGGCGGCGGTGTCATCGGCTTCTCGGACATGTCCGCCTCCTCCGCCGCGAAGGGCGAGAGCATTGAGGACACCTCGCGCGTCGTCAGCTGCTACTGCGACGTCATGGCCGTGCGCCATCCCGTCGCCTTTGAGCCGCACAAAATGGCTTCGGTGGCGACTGTGCCCGTGATCAACGCCGGGGACGGCGCGAACGAACACCCCACGCAGACGCTCACAGACCTCGTGACCATACGCCAGCGCTTCGGCCGGCTGGACAACCTTTGCATCGGGCTGTGCGGCGACCTTAAATACGGCCGGACGGTCCACTCCCTCATTAAAATGATGGCCCGCTACCCGGGGAACCGCTTTGTCCTTGTCGCGCCCGAAAGCCTGCAAATGCCCGCCGACATCATTGCCCTGCTTGATGAAGGCGGGATTGAATACACCGTCACGGACGACCTTGAAGCCGCTATTCCGGACTTGGACGTCCTGTACATGACGCGCATCCAGCGCGAACGCTTTGAGGATAAGAGCGCCTACGAGCGCCTGCGCGGTATTTATATACTGGACGCCGCCAAACTGGGCGCCGCAAAAAAAGATATGGTGGTTTTACACCCCCTGCCGCGCGTGGACGAAATTGCGACGGATGTGGACAGCGACGAGCGCGCCTGGTATTTCAAACAGGCGCAGTTCGGCGTCTACGCCCGCATGGCGCTGATGATCGCCCTGCTTGGCCTCAATAACATGATGGGGGAGGATATGCTCTATGTCAGTGCTCCTGAAAAACGCGATGCTGACCGATTACAGGCAGGCGCGTAAAGGGGATTTGCTCATTGAGGGCGATGTAATCGCCGGTATCGGCGACGAGCCCTTTACGGCTGAACGCGTCATTGACGCCGCGGGTCTTGCCGTTATGCCGGGCTTCGTGGACCTGCACGCGCATTTTCGCGATCCCGGCCTCACGCATAAGGAGGACATCGCGTCCGGCTGCCGGGCCGCCGTTCACGGCGGCTATACTTATGTCAACCTCATGCCCAACACAAAGCCTGTTTGCTCGGATATGGCCGTCGTCCACGCCGTGC
>JAITVU010000306.1 GCA_031285645.1 Oscillospiraceae bacterium
TGCATGGGCCTCATTAAGGCGTCCAAAGCCTTTGACCATGACAGGGGCGTGCGCTTTTCCACCTATGCGGTCCCTGTTATTTTGGGCGAGATGCGCCGTCTCTTCCGGGACGGCGGCACGGTAAAAGTCAGCCGGACGCTCAAAGAGCTCTCCCTCAAAATCAACCGTGTGCGCGAGCGGTTCAGCATCGATTACGGCAGAGAACCGCAAATCAGCGAAATCGCCACGATACTGGAGGTGGACGAGGCGCTTGTTGTGGAGGCGATCAGCGCGGCGACGCCGCCGCTCTCCCTGACGGAGAGCGATGATGACGGGGGCGGGCAAATCGATTTGCCGGTGGAGTCGCCGGAAGATATGCTGTCCAATATGCTTTCCCTCAAGCAGGTGTTGGGCCAGCTCGATCCCCCGGACAGAAAGCTTGTCTACCTGCGCTATTTTGAGAATATGACGCAGACCCAGGCCGCCGGGCATTTGGGGATGACCCAGGTCCAGGTGTCGCGCAGAGAGAAAAAGATACTGCAAAGCCTGCGGGCCCTGCTGTTAAAATAATCAGGAAATATGAAAGGACGGATAATACCGTCCTTTCATTGTTTATAGCGATTAAATTTAGCTTATTCAGCGGCGTGCGGCTGATTTTGTGCTGTGTTTGTCAGACATCTTTTATACAGTAAATCGATTCCCAAAGCGCCTAAAGGCGCGGTGATCAGAATGGAAAGCACGGCGACCGTTAAAACAAGATCACCGCAAGGCAGGCCCATGGCGAGCGGAATGCCGCCAATAGCGGCCTGCACGGTGGCTTTCGGGATATAAGCCACCATGCAGAACAGGCGCTCCTTGATATTGAGCTTTGTGCGCAGAAGGCAAACAAATACCCCGGCCATGCGAAACAGCAGAACAAGCACAAGTAATAATATGGCCTTACCTCCGGCCGAGAGAGCGTAATCGATGTTGAGCGTCGCCCCGACCAGAGCAAACAGTATCATTTCGGCGGCGACCCACAGCTTCGAAAATTTAGACGATAACCGGACCGCAAGGGTTGGGTAAAACCGTAAAGTGGTGATGCCCATTGCCATAACGGCAAGAAGACCGGAAAAGGGGATGACGTCGTCCAATAGGCCCTCGGCAGCGGAAAATAAAAAAGCCGACACTTCCGCGATTTTCATCACAGAAGTCATCAGCTTAAAAGCGGTTTAGGCGATGCCAGGGGAGAACTTCATTACCCTGTGCAAATTATACCACGATTTAACAGGTGAGTCAAACCAAAACGCCGGATAGTCATCCGGCGTTTTGTCAACAACAGTTTTATATCAGGGGATTAATCGAGAACACCGGTCAGCTGGGAGTAGACCATGGGTTTCTCGGGCGTATATTTGCTCTCGATGGCGATGTGCTTGCCCTCGTCGCTGCTCTTTTGGAAAGCCATCATGACTTCAAGCGCGTGGTAGTACTGCTCCATGCTGGCTCTGGGCCTGCGGCCCGTTGTGATAGCTTTGGCGAGGTCGGCGACGCCGAGGCCGCGGCTGTTTTCCGCATAGTTGAATGAGAGCGGGATCTCCGTAAATTCACCGTTGGGACGCAGCAGCTTGGGCGTGCCGCCAAAGATGTTCGGGTCGGGGACGGAGAGCGTGCCCTCAGTGCCGTAAATTTCGATGCGCGGAACCTGGGAATCCCAGACGTCAAAGGTGGTGAAGAAGGTGCCGATGGCGCCGCAGTCAAACATCATGGAGCCGGTTACATATGTGGTGACATCGACATCAATGATGTTGCCGAATTTAGGCTCGCTGGTGATGGTCCTTTGATCAAAGGACTTTTTCGCCATGGCGCTGACGGTATTGATGCCGCCGAGCAGGTTCATCATGGCCGTGAGGTAGTATGGGCCCATATCGAGGACGGGGCCGCCGCCGAATTTGTAGTAGAATTCCGGGTCCGGATGCCACCGCTCATGACCGCGGCAGACAAAGAATCCGCTTGCGCCCACGGGCTGGCCGATAAAGCCGCCCTCAATCAGCTTGCGGCAGGTCTGGATGCCGGCGCCCATAAAAGTATCGGGCGCGCCGCAGATCATAAGGCCTTTTTCTTTTGCCAGCGCGACGAGCTTTTTGCCTTCGTCAAGCGTGGCGCCAAGCGGTTTTTCCGAGTAGACATACTTGCCGGCCTCGAGCGCGGCCTTTGATACCTCGTAATGCTCATAAGGCCTTGTCAGGTTCAGCACGATATCCACTTCCGGATCGGCGAATAATTCGTGCATATCCTTATAGAGTTTGGGGATTGAGTACTCCTCGACCGCCTCTTCCGCGCGCTCGCGGATCAGATCGCACACACCGGCGATTTCAATCTCTTTAAACATATTGGTGATGTTTTTGAGATAAATCCCGCTGATCTTGCCGATCCCGACAATACCGATTTTGACTGTTTTCATCCTGCTCAGATCCTCCTGAATTTTTATTGTAAACAAGGGCTTAATTGCTGAATGCCGGCACGGCCAGCTGCACGCGTGCTCACTCTATGCAATATGTAATGAAGCCTGCCGCTATAGCGCTATCAATACATTTTCTGCAGGCTTTCAAAGCGATCGGGCGTGAGGCCCTGTTCCACCACAATGGCCTTGCCTTCGGCCGCCCACAGCATGCCGCGCTCCATCATGATCTGGCCTGTCGGCGAATTGTCGAACACATCGTCGTGATGGCCGAGCGAGAGGTAGAAAACGCGCCCGAGGCCCCAGTATTTTGTCCAGCATACGGGGACGTCGACCGGTTTGTTGGCGGTATTATAGTACGGAACCTTTGGGAAACGCGTTGTCGCCAGCACTTCGATTGCGGGATCGATATGGACGTAATACTGCTCGCTGCAAACGGGGAAATCCTCAAGCCCTTCGATGATGGGGCTTGATCCCTTGCAGATGTTGACTTCGTAGTCGATGCCGTTGCCGCCCGGATGGCTCACCCATTGGCCGCCGGTCATAAACTGCCAGCGTACGCTCTGGCGGAACGAATCACACATGCCGCCATGGCAACCGGCAATACCGACGCCCGATCCAACGGCTTTACAGACATTTTCGGCCAGCTCGTTTTCGATCTCACCCATTGTCCAGCACGGGACGATGAGATCAAGCTTTTTCAGGGTGTCGAGGTCCCTGTAGGATTCCAGCGTGTCCGAGATTTCAACGTCAAAACCGTTTTTTTCAAGGATACCGGCGAAACGTTTGGCGACCAGTACAGGTTCGTGACCGTCCCAACCGCCCTGAACAATCAATGCTTTTTTCATAAGCCACCCCATTCTCCGCGGACATAAAATAATGCGGCCGGAACCGTTTGCCGCGGGAAACGGTTTGGCGGTGCCTTGCCTGTTTAAAGATGCTACAGCGGCGTGAATAAATACGTGGAATAAAAGATATTGAAATTCCCGCCGCATCCGGCAGAAAGCAAAAAATAACGTTCCGGTTATTTTTTACTTTTGCTGTAGTACAAACTTATTAAAATAATACCGCAATCATGCAGCAAATTCCAGCCAAAAGAACACTATGTAATAGACAAATCTTGCATTACCTGTCATGGATCCATATAAATTTGACCGCGAAAACCCGCCGTTTTTTTAAACGGCATCGATCTGGGGCATAGCCACCAAATTATATACGCAACCTATGTGCATAGTCACAAATATCAAACAGGCGCCGGTGGTCGATCGGAAATGAATCGGCGCCGGGCGGTCAAATCAAATGGACGGCGCTTGCTCCGCCGGGGGTAAATGAGCTTTCGTCGCAAGAGTATACAGCCGGCCGCGCCGGTATTATATATGAGTCTCGTCGGTTCATAGAAAGGAATGGCAAAGATGCTTGGATACTACCAGAAG
>JAITVU010000331.1 GCA_031285645.1 Oscillospiraceae bacterium
TTTCCATAAATTAACATATATATGCCGCCAATGTACTATCATCACACGCCTGGACATACATATGTAATGTGTATAGAAGTCACGTATCCAGACCTTTGTGTGTTTTTTTGATGCGAACAGAAAGGCAATTATAAACTGCTTTTAGTGGAGGTCGAAGCCATCAGTGCGGCAATTATTAACAACATTATCCGATTATCTGCGTCTTGACGCCATCACGATGATTCTGCTGCTCGCTTTGGGTGTTTATTTAACGGTCCGGACCCGTTTTTTTCAAGTCTTCAGGATTCCTTTTATCGTCAAAAATACGCTTGGCACACTGCTCGCGGAGGATAAGGATAAACCGGGCAAGAGCATTTCGCCGTTTCAAGCCGTTACAACGGCGCTGGCCGGGACTATGGGCGTCGGCAATATCGCCGGTGTCGCCACGGCGCTGGTTTCGGGCGGTCCGGGCGCCGTATTCTGGATGTGGGTCAGCGCTTTTTTCGGCATGGCGACAAAATACGCCGAGATTTTCCTTGCGGTGCGTTTCAGGCGAAAAGACGGCGGCGGCCGCTATATCGGGGGCCCCATGTATTATATGCGGGACGGCCTCGGCCGCGGTAAAATGGCCGTGATTTTTTCTCTTTTATGCGTGCTCTGTTCCTTCGGCATCGGCAATATGACACAGGTTAATTCGGTTTCGACGGCGGCCCAGTCGGCCTTTTCCGTTCCGCTCTGGCTTAGCGGGCTCGCGGTTATGATATGCGTCGCACTCGTTGTGTTTGGCGGCGTCAAACGCATCGCGCGGATTACGGAACTCGTTATACCTTTTATATCGGTGCTCTATATCTGTTTTGCGGGTGCGTTTCTTTTTATGCACAGGGCCCTGATCGGTACCGCTTTTTCCCAGATTGTCACCAATGCTTTCGGCGTCGATAAGGCGGTGGGCGGTGTGCTCGGATACACTGTTTCGCAAGCCATGCGCCTGGGGCTGAGCCGCGGCGTCTTTACAAATGAGGCCGGACTCGGCTCCGCGCCGATCGCCCACGCCGCCGCCGACGCGAAAAGCCCGGCGCATCAGGGCGTCTGGGGCATCTTTGAGGTTTTTCTCGATACAATCGTCGTCTGCACAATTACGGCGCTTGTGCTTCTGACGGCGGGAGGCGGCGTTTTGTGGCAATCCGGGCTTGACGGCGCCCAACTGACGTCCGCCGCCTTTGAAAGCGCTTTTGGCGTGTTGGGCGAGCGCTTTATCGCGCTCTCAATTGTGTTTTTTGCCATTCCGTCCATGTTGGGCTGGTGTTACTACGGTGAATCAGCTGTCGGATTTCTCAGCAAGGGCAGGAAAAGCGCTGTAAACCTTTACCGCTTTGTATTCTGCCTGTGCATTGTCGCCGGCGCGGTCGGAGAGCTTAAGCTGGTTTGGGCTGTATCCGATGTTTTAAACGCCGCTATGGCGATTCCCAATATTATCGCCATCTTCCTTTTGAGGAGGGAAATCAAAACGCCTTGAAAATTCCGATAATTATTCCTTTCAAACAACAAGAGCGCCGATTCCGGCGCTCTTGTTGTTTGAAAGGAATGGGAGGTATTTAAAGTGGAAAGCAGTGTTAAGGACGAATGAGCCTGAAAGGGGATTTGCGGCAAAAGAATCCCATTCGTCGGCGCCCATAAAAGAATTATGGGCAGATGATCGTGCGCCTCGCGGCCTGTATGCCAAAAGTTTATGTGCCATATTTATAGCGGCGGAAAGCGAATAACAACGTTCCGGTTATTATTCGCTTTTGCTACATAGAAATATCACTGACCGACAGCTGTCAGGAGTATGTTGCTGGCATCGGTGCCCAGTCTGGACCCATAAGCGTTCAACACGGTATTGGTGACCTGGCTGCTGATGATGGTGACAAACTTGATGGAGTAAAGGTCGCACATGATTTTGCTCTCGCCCTCGAGAGATTTAAGGACGATATAACTGGCCCCGACATCAGAGAGGATACCCACGCGGTCCGTCATCGAATTGGCCATCAAAAACTCAACGCGGACAAGACTGCCGATGTTTGAGCGCAGGTAGGCCGGCGTATAGACAATTTCCGTGAGCGTCTCAGGCATCCAGGATGTATCCTGCGCCGCCATCGCGGTTCCGACCGTGCTTTGCTGCACGACGGGAGCCTGTATCGGGACGGTCTGCATTGGGGTGGCCTGTATCGGCGCGACATTTTGCATGGGCACGGTCTGCATCGGCGCGACTGTCTGGGTCAAGGGGCTCACAACGCCCGGATTGACCACGGGTCCGCCTGTTGTGGGCAAAGGCGGGTTCCATGTGGGCAAAGGGTTGGTTGTGGTCGTTGTATAATTTTGTGTTGGAAAGTAATTCTGCATATTTTTATTCAAGTTACTGCAGCTCATAACGAACTCCTTTTCTCAGATTATGTAAGAGCATATTTCGGCGTTGGGCGGTAGAAACAGTGTTGATTGATGCGGGTGTGAAATGTGCCGGACCCATTGCGCGGAAATTCATCCATGCAAGGTCCGTACGGATTGAGGTACCAGAGCGCGTCACCAGCTGCATTTAGTTTCCCGCCGCCAAGCGCCCAATCCGCGATCTCGTAATGTATGGGATCCGGAGGGATGTTGTAAATATTCTGCATATTCGGTTTGCCCCCGACAATTTCCCGCGCGCAGTCGAACTGATATTCCTGGAAAATAACTCTGTGAAGATCTCCCTGGCAGATGCGCAGATATTCACCCGTGCTCACATGGACCCGGTTCATAATGACGGTGGCCACGGCGCGCATGCCCGCGTCTCCCTCGCCGCCTGCTTCACATTTTATTATTCTTGCCAAAAGTTCTCTATCGTTAAATGCCATCCGTAGTTTATCACCTCTCTGACCTTAAATGCATGATTGATACAAAACGCTGATTAAAAAGCCAAAGAAATCGAGCGATGCGTTCTTGTATAGCGGTATACAGCGGGCTTTGCCCGCTGTGGTTTAAAACTGATACGGTTTTAAACGAATATGACTACATAAGAACGTGTTCCGAGCGGCGATTGAATTATACCTTTTTATCAGTGTTTTAGGATTACTTCATCATATGACTCGTTATTTTGCCTTGTGAAAAGCCCGGCAATCGCAAAAACAGGGCCCTTGACACCAAGGACCCTGTTTTTGCTTTTATTCGGCAATATATACAGAGAAAATCATTTAATTGAAAGAAAACAAATAATTGTAAAATTATGCCATGGTGGTGAAGCGATAGGCGGTCCGGGTTTTGTATTCCTGTCCTTTCGCGTAGAACGGGGACACGAGCCAGGGCATTTTGTCGGCACCGGGGAATGTCTGGGTTTCAAGGCAAAAGCCCTGATGCGCGCCATAAGACGCGCCGTTCTTGCCCTTTCCCTGTATGTTCATACCATTCGATGTGAATAACTGCATACCGGGTTGATCCGTGTAAGCCTCCATCACACGCCCGGAAGCGGGATCGCACACGGTGGCGATGCGCCTGAAGCCACGGCCACTGAGCACGAAGTTGTGATCGTAGCCGCCAAACAGGCTTATTTGCTCAAAGCTGCCGGCAATATCGGCGCCAAAGGCCTTGCCGGCCCTGAAGTCGAAGGGTGTGCCGTCCACTTTGGCGATCTCCCCGGTCGGCATGCAGCCCGCGCTGTTGGGGCTGTAGAAATCGGCTTCGAGTGTGAGCACCTGGCTGTCGATAGCGCCGCTGTCATGGCCGGCCAGGTTGAAATAGCTGTGATTGGTCATGTTGATC
>JAITVU010000338.1 GCA_031285645.1 Oscillospiraceae bacterium
CCACTTGCTTGAGAATATAGGGCTGCATCAGCTTGCCGCCGTTTACGGAGGCGCTCACCGCTGTAATCAGCTGGAGCGGCGTCACTTTAAAGCTTTGGCCGAATGACGTTGATGAGAGCTCGACCATCCCCTCTTTTTTGAGGTTGGCCAGTGACGGCATAATGCCGCCGGCTTCGCCCGGCAAATCGATGCCTGTCGGGTCCTTAAGGCCAAAGTTGACCATATAATCGTAAAGGGTCTGGCCGCCGATGCGCTGTCCGACAGCCATGAATACCGGGTTGCACGAGTTCTGCATGCCCTGGACGAACGTTTGCTGGCCATGGCCGCGCCGCTGCCAGCAGTGGATATCCCTGTCGGAAACCTTTAAAACGCCGGAGCAGAAAAAGGAGTCGTTGAGGGATACGAGGTTGTTGTCCACCGCTGTGGACGCCGTGATGATTTTAAAAACCGAGCCGGGCTCGTAGGGATCGGATATGGCTTTGTTGCGCCATTGATCGTACCAGAGCTGCTGGCGTTTATCGTTATATTCCTTTGTGCCGGACACATACTGGTCCAGCTCGGCCTGCGCCGCGGGATCCTGCAGTGTATAGGGGTCGTTGGGGTTGAAATCCGGCTTTGTGGACATGGCGATGATCGCGCCGGTTTTAACATCCATGACAATACCGGCGGCGCGGTTGCCGATCTGGTGCTCGACAATGGCCGTTTCAAGGTGCCGTTCAAGGAAGTGCTGGACGGATTCGTCGATGGTTAAAACCACGCTGTTGCCGTCTTTCGCGGCGTACATCTGCTGATATTTATAGGGCATATCGGCGCCCCACGCATCCTTGGCCGACACCACCATGCCGGGCGTGCCCGAGAGCACTTTGTCGTAGTGCGCTTCAAGGCCGTAAGCGCCCTGATTATCGTAGTTTGTGAAGCCGAGCAGGGTTGAGGCGAGGCTGCCGTATGTATAGTAGCGTTTCGTGTCCGGTTCAAAGAACACGCCGTTGATATCGTTTTCGGTTGTGAATTCAAGCACCTGATCGGCGACGGAGCGCTCAACGCGCACCTTTATGCGTTTGTAGTAGGAATTTGTATCCGCCGCTTTCTCAAGGATATCGGCTTTCTCAACATCCAGAATCTCGGCGAGGCCCGCTGCCGTGCTGTCCAGTTTATTCTTGTCAAGCTGCGCGGGCGAGATGCAGACGTTCCACACTGTGGCGCTCTGTGCCAGGACGTTTCCGTTTGTGTCGTAAATCGTGCCGCGCTTCGCCCCAATCGGCGTTGAGCGCGTCTGCTGCTGCAGCGCGAGGCCCTGATACGTCTCCCCTTCCAGTATTTGCAGTTTAAACAGCCTGTAAATGATGACGGAGAAGCCCAGAACAAATATCAGGATGAGCACGACAAGCATCCTGATCCGCATTTTACTGGTTGTGATTTTTGGCATAGAAAAGCGACCCCCGTGTAAACCTTATATAACGAATCGCCGCAAATAAAGCGGCAGTCCCGTTATAAGGCCCGAACATATTTTCTCTCAGACAAAATAAAGAGTTAAGGTGTGTGCACAACGCTTAACTCTCTTTTTGAAGCGCTTAAAGCACTTCTTATCCCCTTTTATGTCGACTGTTCACGTCAGTGTTATCCGTCTTAAGCGTTGAAATCCGGTATCCGCACCACTTATATTAATCCCGCTATAGGTGTTTTCGTCTCGCGCGCCCGTACTGAGTACGATGGATGAGCAGTGCCTTACTAATTCATATTTCACCAGCCCGCGATATATTCCTTTATCGTGTCAACCGCGGTGTTGAAAGTGTGCTGGACCTGATCAACAATACTCCCTTTTGGGGCCGCTTCCGTCATTTCTATTTTATCCTCGTGATAGAGGTAAATATATTGGGTCTGGTATTTATCCAGCCTCTTAAGCCCAAGCTCATTTTCCGCGTATTCCGCCACAGAGCGCGGCGAGACAAGGGAATTGCGCTCACTTTGCAGCCGGACGTTTTCGTTTTGCATCTCGGCGATATCACTCGTCAGTTCGTTAATTTCGCCCGTCACCTCAGTCAGGCAGACATTGTTGTACACCATCAGGCAAATAACGGTTACGGCCATGGCGAAAAGACAAAAGGTCTTTGGCGTAACAACGGACGCAATAAACTGTTTGGGTGTCCGTACAACCCTGAGACGCTCCCCGTCCGCGTTTCTTTTTGACGACTGCCCGACTTCATAAGCCGAAAAATCGTACGCTGACGAGGTATTATACGCTGATGCCATGGCTATTCCCTCCAATTACTTTATTTTTTCCAATACCCTGAGTTTGGCGCTGTGGCTCCGGTTATTCAGCGCAAGCTCGTCCGGCCCCGCCGTGACGGGCTTTCTGTTGACAAGTCTTGCGCGCGGTGTTTTGCCGCAGACGCAGACCGGAAAATCGGGCGGGCATGTGCAGCCCGTGCAGTAACCCGCGAAGCGCTGCTTTACCATCCTGTCCTCCAGGGAGTGAAACGTGATGACGGCAAAGCGCCCACCGATACTCAGTCGTTCAAACATGGTGTCGAGACACAGTCCAAGGCTCTCAAGCTCGCCGTTGACTTCAATGCGGATGGCCTGAAAACTCCTCTTGGCCGGATGTCCGCCCTCGCGTCTGGCGGCGGCCGGAATACCCGCCTTTATCGCATCAACCAGTTCAAATGTTGTCTTTATGGGGGCCTCCTGCCGCGCCTTATCGATCCTCACGGCAATACGCCGGGCGAATTTTTCTTCGCCATAATCCCTGAGCACGCGCGTCATCTGCTCAACGCTGTAAGCATTCACCACATCATAGGCGCTGAGCCCTTCCCCGCTCATGCGCATGTCAAGCGGCGCGTCGTGATGATACGAAAAGCCCCGCACAGGGTTGTCCAACTGATGGGATGAAACCCCGAGATCAAGAAGTATGCCATCCACAAGCGGTATGTCCAGTTTATCCAATACGGCGGGCATGTCCCTGAAATCGCTTTGCACAACCACAGCCCGTTCATAGGGCGCCAGCCGCGCGCGCGCCGTCTCAATCGCGGCGCCGTCCTTATCTATGGCGACGAGCCGCCCTGTTGTCAGTTTTTTGGCGATCGCCTCGCTGTGTCCGGCCCCGCCGGCGGTGCCATCGACATACACGCCGCCGGGTTTAATGGCGAGGCCCTCTATACAGGCATCAAGCAAAACAGGTATATGTTTAAACTCCATGGCTAAAACTCTATACTGTCGATCGTCTCGGCGATGGCGTCCGCCGAAAGGCCGTCAAGCCGCGCTTCCCACGCCTGCTTGTCCCATATTTCGGCGCGCACCATGGCGCCCACAATTACAATGTCTTTATCAAGCCCCGCGTATTCGCGCAGGTTGGCCGGTATGAGCACACGGCCCTGTTTGTCCGGCTGGGCCTCGGCCGCGCCGCCGAAGAAAAAGCGCTGCAAGTCCCGCGCTTTTGACACGGGCAACGCCCGAATACGCTGCGCCAAAGCGTCCCACTCGTCCTCGGAATAAACAAACAGGCACCCGTCCAGGCCCTTGGTGATATAAAACCTGACGCCGAGTCCTTCTCGGAGACGGGAGGGAAAATTCACGCGGCCCTTTGTATCCAGGCTATGCTGGAATTCCCCTATGAGCACGTCTCCACCTCCACATTCAGGTCGCGGGCCCCACTTTCACCCACTTTTCACCACTTGCATCTATTATAGTCACTCCCCAAATAAATTGCAATAGGGAAAAACGCGTTTGTGTACAAAAAAAGACGGCCATAATTCGACCATCTTGGCAGTTTGCCCACATTTTCGAAGAACATATGCTCAATCCACAATATGTAGTTGTTTGTCCAATGCCCCTATAGCAATTATTGTGGAAAAATTTTTCGTTAACGCGCGGTGATTATGCTGTGAACATATGAACGCACGGATTTGTGAATGTATAATTACGCCGCTAAACCGGGGTACGCGCCAAGCGCCTTCAGCGCCTCAAAAAGCGCGGCTTAAACCACCGGACATACAAAGTGACATATTTCGTCAGGGCAAAATCATATAAACAGAAGACCACATTCCCTGCGACCAAAAGAATCACCGCCGTATAGCGGCCGAACTCGCCCATCTCCTCCTCCGTCAGAAGGGGCAGGCCAAACACATAGGTCAGAGCCAGATAAGCGGCAATAATCATGATATTGAAAAGCCCGAACTTGATCAAATATTCAACAAGCCGGGAGCGCATGGCTTCCAGCTTTTCTTTTATGATGGGGTAATAGCCGAAAAACGCGATAAACACCGCGGCCGCTTCTCTGTCCGGGACAATAAAAACCGATAAGACAGAAACGCTGACATACACCATCAAAGCCGTTCTGTGCCCGTTCTCTATCACAACGGCGACCAGCATGGCCCCCGCCAGCGCCGGCAAGGCGTAAGTCGCGAACGGGACAAGGCCCGTTAAAAACATAAAGAGAAGGCAAAGCGCCGAAAACACACCACCCAGCGCGATGCTTGAACTTTTACCACTCATACAGTCCTCTGCGCCACTTTATTTTTCCGCCGCGATCAGCAACAACGGATGAAGTCCCCGCCCATGCACTCGCAGCAGCAGTCCGTGCAGTACAACGCCGTGCACACATCACACGCTGAACAGCCGCCGCGAGTCATCCCCGGATCCGTGCGGTATCCTCTGCCCGCGGGGCGGCCTGTTTGGCGCTGCCACTGAAGCTGATTGAGCGCACTGGCGTATTCAGGGTTGTTGGGATTCATCTGGCAGGCGCGGGAAAAACTCTCGTAGGCGTCGTCAAGCCAGCCGCGCGTATACTGAACGTTTCCTTTTAGAAAATACCACTCGGCATCCCTCGACGCCTGGGGGACGCCATCCAAAAGCTCCTCGGCTTCCGTGACTCTTCTGGCGTTAATCAGGCGCCTGATGTCTGAAAACTGCGACGCGCCGCCGCCCTGGTAGGAGCGGTAATCCGCGCCGCCTGTATATCCATTTTTACGCTGCGTCATAATGTCGTCGTAAGCGGCGTTTATTTCCTGCATTTTTTGTGAAGCGAGATCGGAGAGCGGGTTGCCTTCATAATTGTCGGGATGATATTTGCGCGCAAGCTCCCTGTAAGCGGCCTTCACTTCTTCGTCGCTCGCATTTGGCGATACGCCCAACACCTTGTAGGGGTCAGCCATACTGTTTACTTCTCCTTTTTTGCAAGAATCTCCTCCACGCCCGAGCGGAGGCCCATGCTGATGATGTTGAGGATGATGGGTTGATAATTATTAAAATCCAGCAGGTCGCCTGTCTTCTCGATCTCCCCGATCGTCAAAAACAGCGACTGCCGGGCTCCGGCAAAAAGCCCGGCTCTGCCGTCGTGATCCCCGCCCCGGTACCTGAGCACCAGGGGGTTGTAATTTCCGGTTTTTTCGTCCTTTTCAAAGTCATCCAGGGCATCGCAGATATAAACATAGCGGCCGATCAGGTAGCCCATGCGCTCAAGCACCCGCTTTTGACTGTCATCCTCCGATAAAAGCGCGAATATCCCCGCCATCGCGTCGGCGCTCGGCTCGCACGCCGCGTCAAGGGATGTGTTATCGGCGGACTCCACGCCGGTTTGCCGGGCCATCGCGTCCGAAATAACCGCCTCGGCCTCGGGCCTTGCGCGCGCCGCCTTTTTATAGGCCCTGCGCGCGAACGGGTACAACAAGCGCCAGCCCATCTTTTTTAGTATCCCACTGTCGCGTATATTATCCAAAAGCTTGTGATAGATCATCAGCGCTGCGATATCGGCGCTGAAACTCTGGGTGCGGCCCGGGCGGCACATAGGCACGGTACGTAGGGGATTGACGCAGCATCTTTTTCGCTCAAAGCCGGGTTCTTCATCGGATACGCCGGCGCAGAGCATACTTAAAAAAGTAAAATCATAGCTGAGCGTCAGCCGCGCCAGAACGCCGAATGACCGGCCGAGCTGGCTGCAAAGGCCGCAATATACGGCTTTGTACGTTTCAAACTCACGTATTTTGAGTTCCGGTTTGAACGGCCTTACATAACCAAACAAGTAATTTGGACGCTCCTTTGCATCGGCGGACGCATAAATGCAGGCACAAGCCGCATATTTTTCAGTAAACTGTTCTCATTTTACATCAAACACAAGGATACTTCTTTAATAAAATGTAAATATACGCATGAATACGCTGATTTCAGGGCTTTTTACGCTTTTGGGCAATGCCTGCGCCTGTCTGGGGCCCCGGCCAATGACAAATGCCGGCGATAAACGACTTCCGCCTGGTCATTATGCCTGTTTGGGCGGTAGCTGATACTAAATGATTTACAATATGTCTGCGACAATAATAAAATGTGGTGATAAATTGGATCTGTATTTACTCGTATTCCTTGCTTTCGGGCTTGCGATGGACGCGTTCGCCGTGTCGGTGACAAACGGCATGTGCTACCGGATCCCCGTATGGAAAAACGCGCTGACGACCGGGCTTGCTTTTGGTTTTTTCCAGGGCGTCATGCCCATTATCGGATTCATAGCGGGTCATGGTTTTTCCGGCCTGATCATGCGCATCGACCACTGGGTCGCACTCGTTCTCCTCAGCGTCATAGGCGGAAAAATGATTGTGGAGGCGACCGCGGAAGCGCGCCGCAATCCATCTTCCGTTCCGGCGAAGACATTTACATATAAAACGCTCATGATGCAGTCCGTCGCCACAAGCATCGACGCGCTCGCCGTGGGCGTGGGGCTGGGCGTCATGCAGGTGAACATTTATTTTTCGGCCGTCTGTATCGCCGTGATCACCTTTTTCTGCTGTGTCGCCGGGGTGCTGATCGGCAAATGTTTCGGCGGCATACTCAAAAACCGGGCCGAGATCATCGGCGGCGTCATTCTGATTTTAATCGGCGTGCATATTTTCACGGAACACGCCAGTCATACTTTTCATCAAATTTAACATATTTTTTACTGGTAAATGCTTTTCCTGTCTGGTATACTAGTATTCAATATGGCAGCTGAACGGCGCCTCAGATCAAAGGAGTTAACAAAATGCAGGATGTTTTCATTGAATATATGGTTAAAAAACAAAATCCGCCCGCTCTGATTTTGCTTAGAATCGGCATTGTGCTCGCGGCTGTGTTTTTGTTCTTTGTATTTTTCATCATCGCCACGATACTGGGCCCGTTCAGTTTTATCGCGGTTCTGGCCGCCTTTGCCTCCATATACGGCGCTTATATGCTCATTACATCCATGAACATTGAGTTCGAATATTCCCTCACGAACGGCGAACTCGACATCGATAAAATCATCGCCCAGCGCAAGCGCAAGAGGCTGATCAGCATCAAATGCAAGGAAGTTGAGGATTTCGGCAAATACAACGCCGCCGAGCATGAAGGGAAAGCTTATCAAACGAAGCTTTTCGCCTGCGCCAATCCCAATAATGAGGATCTGTGGTATTTTACCCTGCACCATAAAGAAAAAGGCCTGATGCTTATTGTATTCAACGCGAGCGAAAGAATGCTCAACGGCATCAAACCCTTCCTGCCCCGCCCCGTCATGCACAAGGCCTTCCGCATCGGTTCGTAGCGGCATTCCAAACCTGTTTTATTCAAAGCTTTGTCAAATCCCTATTTTTGACAAGGCTTTTGATTTTTGAGGTATACACTTGGGACAAATATCCTTATTAGTTATGTGGTTATGTAGTTTTTTATACGGGAGGAATCGTTTTGAGGGTCGTGACCAGTGCCCAGATGAAGCAAATTGAGGAAAACGCGCTCGCTTATGATATGACCTATGCGCGCATGATGGAAAACGCCGGCAGCGCCGCGGCCGCCTTTATAAGGCGCACGTTTCGGATCGACGGTCTCAACTGTCTGATTTTTTGCGGCCCGGGCAACAATGGCGGCGACGGGTTTGTCGTTGCGAGGCGCCTGTTTGAAAACGGCGCTAATGTTGTCATCGTGCTTGTGGACGACGCGCCCACAACCGAGGAATCCATGGGCATGTTCCAGTCCGCGGAGCGGATGGAAATTACTGTTTTTGAACTGCCGCAGGACATCCCCAAAATCACCACCTGCGTCCAGCAGGCCGACATCGTCGTCGACGCTATTTACGGCACCGGATTTCACGGCGCGCTCACCGGCAACGCCAAAATCGCGAGCGAAATGATCGCGGACGCAATCGCCGCCGTCATATCGCTCGATATCCCCAGCGGTGTGGAGTGCGACACGGCTAAAGTCGGTGAAAACGCTGTACAGGCCGATTTCACCGTCGTCTTCGACACGCTCAAGCCTGTCCACGTCATTTTATCGGGCCTGACGGCCTGCGGCAACATCGAGCTTGTCGAGATCGGGCTTCCCCCGGAGGCGCACGACGGCGTTGAGGGTATATTCCGATCCATTACAACAGATATGGTTCTCAACTGTTTGCCTGTTCGGGAACCCCACGCCCACAAGGGGGATTACGGCACTCTGCTGTGCATCTGCGGCAGTATGTCCTACAGGGGCGCCGCCGCCCTGTGCGCGCTCGGCGCTTTGCGCTGCGGCGTCGGCATCTGCCGGGTGGCCGCGGTCGAACCTGTCTGCGCGGCCATATCCGCCTCGCTTTTCGAGCCG
>JAITVU010000360.1 GCA_031285645.1 Oscillospiraceae bacterium
GTCTGCATACGGATTTGCAGCTCGGCGACGCCATCCTCCATGTCGCCTGTGAAGTAAGCAGCCGCAACCACGGCGCGAAGGTTGTCGCCGATCTGGAGAAAAGCGGCTATAAAATCATCCTGGAGTCTTAGCGCTTAAACAAGCTTCTATCGTCTTCCATGATGTGTGATTTCTCATTTATCAATACAAATTGTTAAAAAAGGCTTCATATTAAGTCCGTATTATTAGAGCAATGACAGAATGAACCTCCCCACGGCAAAACGGTGCGGTTTTATGCCCCTTCGGTTCTTAACAAAACGCGGCCTTCTTCAGCGCCGCCACATATGAGGTGATGATCATGTTATATACCGGCGCACAAATACTGATAAAATCCCTGATCGAGCAGGGCGTGGATGTCCTGTTCGGTTATCCGGGCGGCGCCGTCCTTTACATTTACGACGCGCTTTACGGCGCAAAGGATCAGATCCGCCACATTGTATCCTCACACGAGCAGGGCGCTGCCCACGCCGCCGACGGTTATGCCCGAAGCACGGGGAAAACCGGCGTTGTCCTCGCCACATCGGGGCCCGGCGCGACTAACCTTGTCACCGGCCTCGCGACCGCCTATCTCGACTCGGTACCCGTCGTCGCGATCACAGGCAACGTCACACAGGAGCTGATCGGCCGGGACAGCTTTCAGGAAGTCGACATCATCAGCATCACAAAGACCGTTGTGAAAAAGAATTATTTTGTCACGGCACCCGGCGATATTCCCCGCGTCCTGCGCGACGCTTTTGAATGCGCCAATTCGGGCCGCAAGGGGCCGGTGCTGATCGATATCCCCAAGGATGTGACCGCCGAAATGTGCGGTTATGTCCCGTGCGGCCGATTCGAACCCGTCACCTTCCCCGTGCCCGGCAAAGACAGCCTGGCCCACGCCGTGCGGCTGATCAGCCAAAGCCAGCGCCCGCTTATTTTCTGCGGCGGCGGCGTTACGTTTACGGACGCGGCCGAAAAGCTTCAGGCTTTTGCGCAGAAGCTTCAAATTCCCGTCTGCATGAGCATGATGGGGCTTTCAAGCATGCCGGCCGGATCGGAGCTCAACCTGGGGCTTGTCGGTATGCACGGCACATCGACGGCCAATATGGCCGTTGGCTCCTGCGACCTGCTTTTAGCTGTCGGCGCGCGCTTTTCCGACAGAGTCGCCGGGGACCGCACCCGTTTTGCCCGGGATGCCGCCATCATCCATCTTGATATCGACGACCGCGAAATCTCAAAAAATGTGGCGGCCGACGCCTCCCTCATCGGAGACGCGGGGGCAACACTCGGCCTGCTCACGGCCATGCTGCCCGATATGAAGCATGCCGACTGGCTGCACACCTTGCTGCGCCACAAAGCGCTCAACGCTTTGCCATATCCCAAAAGCGAGGACGAAACCGTCAATCCCCGCGAAATCCTGCTTGAACTGGCGCCTGTGGCCGGGCCGGACGCCGTCGTCGCGACGGATGTCGGCCAGCACCAGATGTTTACCGCCCAATACTACCCCTTTTCGAAGCCGCGCACATTCCTTAGCTCCTGCGGTCTCGGCACGATGGGATACGGCATGGGGGCCGCCATCGGCGCCGCAGTCGGCCATCCGGAACAGCCCGTCGTGCTCGTCACCGGCGACGGCAGCTTCCACATGAATTTGCAGGAACTCGCCGTCGCAGTATCCCACAATCTGCCTCTTGTGGTGCTTGTCATGAACAACGGCGTGCTGGGCATGGTTCACCAGTGGCAAAACCTTTTTTATGAAAGCCGGTATGCATATACGGAGATTAACCGTAAAACCGATTTCGTGCGCATGGCGCAAGCCTTCGGCGCGGCCGCAATGCGCATTGAGAAACGCGCCGATATCCGCCCTGTCCTTAAAAAGGCGCTGGATTGCGGCGGCCCTTGCGTTGTGGACTGCGTGATCAGTCCCGAGCAGCGTGTATACCCCATTATCCCGCCCGGCAAGGACGGCTCGGATATGATTTTCAGCCAGATCATCTGACGCGCGCCGGTGCGGCGCAACAGCGCCCGCTATTGACGCAGGGCGCTGTTTGTCGTATACTGCCGTATATGGAATATAGTCATATATGCGTTATCCGGTTCATTTAAAGGGGAAATATAATCGTGGAGAATGTGACAAAGGTACACATTGGGGACAAAGAGATCATTTTGGTGGCGACGGCGCACGTATCCAGGGAAAGTGTGGATCTGGTCAAACAGGTGATTGAGGAAGAGCGGCCCGACAGTGTCTGCATCGAGCTGGACGACGAGCGTTACAGCAACATGCGCAATCCGCAGGCCTGGGAAAAGACCGACATTGTCAATGTGATCAAATCCAAGCGCGTCGGATACATGCTCGCCAATCTGGCGCTGAGTTCATACCAGAAAAAAGTCGCCAAAAATCTGAATACAAATGTGGGCGGCGAAATGCTCCAGAGCATTGAAAGCGCCAATGAAATCGGCGCTGAACTGGTTATGGCCGACCGCAACATCCAGACCACCTTTATGCGGATTTGGCGCAAGATGAATTTGATTGAAAAGGTCAAACTGCTGTTCAGCCTCTTCTTCTCCCTCGATGACGATGAGGAAATCACGGATGAAACGCTTGAAGAACTGCTCAAACAGGATATGCTGGAATCGGCCATGTCCGCCCTGAAGGCCGAATTTCCCAAGATAGGCGATATCCTCATCCACGAACGCGACCAGCATCTGGCAAGCAAAATCAAGGACGCGCCGGGGCCGCTCGTCGTGGCCGTTTTGGGCGGCGCGCATGTCCCGGGCATCACAAGAGCCCTCAAAAGCGAAAAAGGCCCCGCCAGCGCCGAGAGCCTAACCGCCCTGCCGCCAAAATCCCCTTGGGGCAAGATCATCGGCTGGGGCATCCCCGCCGTCATAATGGCGCTCATCATCTATGGCTTCGCCACGAACCTTC
>JAITVU010000412.1 GCA_031285645.1 Oscillospiraceae bacterium
ATGTACGCGGCTGATTATATCGTCGATATCGGCCCGCGGGCGGGCATTCACGGAGGAGAGGTTGTCTGCGCGGGTACGGTGGACGACATCATCGCCTGCAGGGACTCCCTGACCGGGCAGTACCTGAGCGGGGAAAAATCGATTCCCGTACCGAAAAAGCGCCGCAAGGCGACGGGCTCCTTCCTCACGATAGTCGGCGCGCGGGAGAATAACCTCAAGGATATCACGGTCAAAATCCCCCTCGGCATCATGACGGCGGTTACAGGGGTTTCCGGATCGGGCAAATCGTCCCTCGTCAATGAAATTTTGTACAAGCGTCTGGCACATGACCTGAACCGCGCCAAGGCGTTCGCCGGTGAACACGATGAAATCCTCGGCATGGAAGCGGTCGACAAGGTCATCGCCATCGACCAGTCGCCCATCGGGCGCACGCCGCGCTCCAACCCCGCGACGTATACGGGCATGTTTTCCGATATCCGCAACGTATATGCCCAGACGAACGCCTCAAAGATGCGCGGATACACATCGGGCCGCTTTTCATTCAATGTTAAGGGCGGGCGGTGCGAAGCCTGCGAAGGCGACGGCATCATTAAAATCGAGATGCACTTCCTGCCGGATATTTTTGTCCCCTGCGAGGTCTGCAAGGGCAAGCGGTATAACCGGGAGACACTGGAAGTGAAATATAAGAACAAGACGATCCACGAAGTCCTGGAAATGACGGTCGAGGAGGGACTCGGCTTTTTTGACAACATTCCCAAGATCAAGCGCCGGCTTCAAACCCTGTTTGACGTGGGGCTGGGATACATTAAAATCGGACAATCATCAACCACGCTTTCCGGCGGCGAGGCCCAGCGCGTCAAGCTCGCGACGGAGCTGTCCAAGCGCCCGACCGGGCAGACCGTTTATATTCTGGATGAGCCGACGACCGGCCTGCACAGCGCCGACGTGCATATGCTGATCGATGTTTTGCAGCGCCTTGTGGACAGCGGCAACACCGTGATTCTTATTGAGCACAATCTGGACGTCATCAAAACGGCCGACTATGTCATTGATCTCGGCCCCGAAGGCGGTGACAACGGCGGCTCTGTGGTCGCGAAGGGGACGCCGGAGCAAATCGTGGCGTGCGAGCGCTCATACACGGGCCAATATCTCAAGAAAATGCTGGAGAAAAAGGCTGAAAACGTGCGTGTTTCAGTGAAAAAATAAGCATGGCCTGAAAAAGTAACACAATATTTACTATTTTTAGACATTTTTTGAACGAGAAAGACCAGAGGTTACAATTTAAACACAACTCTTGGAAAAGCAGGTTTTTTGTGCTATACTGTGGAAGAATTTACGGCGAAATGAATACAAGGTGAATAATCGCGCCGTAATCGGAAAATAATCATATGAAGAAAGAGAGGAGAAATATTTGCTAAAATCGCTGCTTTACTATTTACTGATGTTGACGACAGCTGTTCGTTTTGTGGATATGATTTATCTTCTTTCGAGGGAAAGCACAAATTTGCCGGTATCTGTTATCATTGTCACGTCGGCTATGATCCTGTTCGGTGTCGCCCTCGTCGCCAAGAAGTTTATTAACAATATTCGTGTGCGTCACTTGATGGCTTTTTACATTGTACAAGCGGGTATGGTGGTCTTCAACCTCGTTAATGTCGCGATTTTCTGCCTTTTGCAGCTTAGTGTTGCCGAGACGTTTATCGTTGGTTCTTTTTTGGACATCCTCATTGACTTCTGCGCCATCTATGCGTGCCTCAAACATATGCGCAGCGCTTACAGGCCCTTTGTGCGGGTTGTAGGCAAAGGACAGGCGCAATGAGCGCGTTCGCGATTTTCGATTTAGACGGCACATTGCTCGATACCATCGACGATTTGGCTGACGCCTGTAATTATGCGCTCAAAAAACAGGGGTTCCCGGTTCATCCGGTGAACCCCTATAAATATTTTGTGGGAACCGGCGTGATGAACTTAATCAGGCAGGCCTTGCCTGCGGGCGCAAGGGTCGACGAAACAGTGCTGAGGGTTAAAGAGGATTACGATGCCTACTATGCCGCGCATGCGCAGGATAAAACGAAACCCTATCCCGGTATTGTCCGCGCGCTGGAAACGCTGCAGGAGAGGGGCGTCAAAATCGGCGTTCTCTCCAACAAACCGCATATTTACACGTGCAGCCTGACCAATTTTTATTTTCCGGGACTTGTTGACGTGATGTTCGGTCAAAGGGAAGGCGTGCCGCACAAACCGGACCCCGCCGCTGTTTTTGATATGATGCGCATCATGGATGTGCAAAATGATGAAGGTTTCTACATAGGCGACACATCCACAGATATGCAGACAGGGAAAAATGCCGGGCTCTACACAATTGGCGTTCTTTGGGGATTTCGCACAAGGGACGAGTTGGAAAAACACGGCGCCGACAGCATAGTTGACAATTCCGACGACCTTATAAAAATAATTGTTGACAAATGACCTGTGTCGCCGGTATACTGGTGATAATAGAATATCTGAATGGCAGTGACAGGGACTGCCGCGTCGCAATTTCGTTTATAGAGAGCCAATGTTGGTGTGAATTTGGCAGCGGATGACAGCGGGAATCACCTTGGAGCCGGGAAATCAAAGGTTTAGCCGATTAATTTTCCCCGCAAAGACAGCGTTAACGGTCGAGGATTTGTTTGAATCCGTAAATGAGTGGTTCCGGCGTTGGGTTGCCGGGGCAATTTGGGTGGTAACACGGGAGTATTGTATAGCTCGTCCCATATTTATGGGATGGGCTTTTTTTATTTTTATGCAAAGGGGTTTGATTATGGAAACGAAGATTATGGAAATCGCACAGCGGATTCGGGAACTCAGGATGATTCTTGAGATGTCCGAACAGGAGATGGCCGATATTACAGATGTGAGCCTTGAGGAATACAGGGAGTATGAAGCAGGGAAAAAAGACTACTCCTTTACGTTCCTCTACGAGTGCGCCAGAGCCTTTGGCGTCGACATTGTAGAACTGTTGACGGGTGAAAACCCGAAGCTCTCTTTTTACACTGTTGTGCGGGCCGGCAAAGGCTTACCCATCCGGCGCAGGCAGAGCTTTACCTACCAGCATCTGGCTTACCGCCTCAAGGATAAATTAGCCGAACCCTTTGTTGTGACGGCGCCTTACAACGAGCACGAGCAGAACACACCCATTCACCTGTCGCATCACGAGGGCCAGGAATTTGACTTTATCCTCAAGGGTTCGCTCAAAGTCCAGATCGACGATCATATCGAAGTTCTCGGTGAAGGCGACGCCATTTACTATGATTCCGGCCACGGCCACGGCATGATTGCCACCGGCGGCGCCGAGTGCGTTTTTCTCGCGGTCGTGATCGGTGAGCAAAATACAGGAGCTTAATCGGCGCCTTGTGATATAGTTCATCCGTGATTTGACTATGTCAGCTTTATGAAACAGGGTTGTTTTATATACTGGTTTCGATATAAAACAGTCCCGCCGACTGTTTTAAACATGTGGCACACGGCACATGTAGCCGCCTGTACAGGCGGCCGAAACGTCGTTCACAATGGATTCCCGCGCATAGCGCGGATGCGGGCTGCGCCCGCTGAATTAAAACAGTGTAACTGTTTTAAATCGAATCCACGATATCAACCGGCGCGGCCGGAAACTGACCTTTACCAAGAAAGGTAGATTGAGAATGAATGTAGAGAATTTTTATAAACAATTTTGCACGGAGAGCTTCGATGAAAGAGGCGTGCTGTCCTCCTATGAATCCATATATCCAGAAAGCTTTAACTTTGCCTACGATGTCGTGGATAAGATCGCCGAAATGGAGCCGGACCGTCGGGCCATGGTGTGGTGTAATGTGGCGGGAGAGGAACGGGTTTTCACTTTCAGCGACATGATGCGGTATTCTAATAAAGTCGCCAATTACTTTGTGGATAAAGGCGTTAAAAAAGGCGATATGGTGATGCTGATTCTTAAGCGGCACTACCAGTTCTGGTTTGCTGTTCTGGCGCTGCACAAAATCGGTGCTGTCGGCGTACCCGGAACGAATCTGCTTATGACCAAAGACTACGAATACCGCTTTGACGCGGCGGGCGTCAAGCATATTGTATGCACAAGCGAGGGTGAGGTTACGGCGCGCGTCGAGGAGGCCTGCACGAAATATACGGGCCTTGTCAACAAATTTGTCGTTAAGGGCGCCAGGGACGGTTGGCTGGATTTTGACAGCGACCTCGAAGGCTACGCCGATACCTTTACACGCATGCCGACCGCCGCGGAAGATCCGATGCTTCTATACTTTACATCCGGGACGACGGGTATGCCAAAAATGGTCTTTCACGACCACTCGTATCCGCTGGCCCATATTATTACGGCGAAATACTGGCACAACGTAGACCCGAACGGCCTGCACCTCACCGTGTCCGAGACCGGCTGGATGAAATCCATGTGGGGCAAGCTCTATGGCCAGTGGCTCATCGGCACGGCGGTCTTTGTCTATGACTTCGATAAATTTGTGCCGGGCGACCTTCTGGCTGTCATCAGCAAGCACAAAGTGACCAGTTTTTGCGCGCCGCCGACTATATACCGCTTCTTTATCAAGGAAAATACCGAGAACTTTGATTTTTCATCGGTTAAATACGCGACCACAGCGGGCGAGGCGCTCAACCCGGAAGTGTATAACCGCTTTATGGAATTGACGGGGCTGCATCTGATGGAGGCGTTCGGCCAGACAGAGACAACGGTGCTCACGCTCAATCTGGTGGGGACGACGCCGAAACCGGGTTCCATGGGCAAGCCTTCTCCGTTATATAATGTGGACCTCGTTGACGAGGACGGCCAGTCTGTTCCGCCGGGCGAGGTCGGTGAAATTGTGATCCGCGTACCGGCCGGCAAAAAGCAAAACGGCCTCTTCGGCGGCTACTTCAAGGACCCCGAGCTCACAAAAACCGTGTGGTACGACGGCATGTACCACACCGGCGACACGGCCTGGAAGGATGAGGACGGCTTCTTCTGGTATGTGGGGCGCACGGATGATATCATCAAATCGTCCGGTTACCGCATCGGTCCATTTGAGATTGAGAGCGTGCTGATGGAGCACCCCGCGGTGCTCGAATGCGCTGTTACAGGTGCGCCTGATCCCGACCGCGGCACGGTTGTCAAAGCAACTGTTGTGCTGACTCAAAGTTACAGCCCCGGTGACGCGCTGAAAAAGGAATTGCAGGATTATGTAAAAAAGCAGACGGCGCCGTACAAATACCCGAGGATTCTCGAATTTGTCCCCGAGTTGCCCAAGACCATCAGCGGCAAAATCAAACGCGCCGATATCAGAAAAGGTTGAGCAGTTGGCAGTACAAAGATATTAAACAGCCAATCCGGGCCGCATATGCGGCCCGGATTTTTTGCAAGGGGAGGCCGGGTTCCGACTTAATGCCTTTTAGTTCACACTGCACTCAAATAGATTTAAAACAGGAGCGCTGTTTCAAACAAGCGGTTCTTGCCCGCTTAACGCTGTGCGCACGCGTATGCGTGTGCGTATGCAGTCAGTTTAAGACGCTTTTGGTGGTGTATGACCACAGCCGTGCAGACAAATGTTGTATGACTTTGATTCTGTACGACGATAAACAAGTGCAAGTTGTCTTTTGATGTGGTATAATAACCGCATTACGGTTTTTTATGCATGTTTTTTTGAGGAAAGAGGTGCCCTATTGCAATTCCTGACCAAAGACAAACAGTTTTACATGCAGCTTTTGACGATTGCGGTGCCCATCGCGCTGCAAAATCTGCTCAATTTCAGCGTATCGATGGCCGACACGGTTATGCTCGGCATGCTGGGGGAAGTGTATCTTTCATCCGCGTCGCTGGCTAATCAGATCGGCTTCATCTACGGCCTTTTTACATTTGGCGTGGGCGGCGGGTCCAATGTGATGATTGCCCAGTTTTGGGGCAAAGGAGACGTGCAGTCAATACATAAGGTCATCACGCTCATGTACAGGATTTTGTTTGTCGGCGGTATATTCTTTACTGTCATCGCCCTGTTTTTCAGCAGGCAGGCTATGATGGTTTTTACGACGGATTCCCGCGTAATAGAGGAAGGAAGCCGGTTTTTGCGCATTGTGGGGTTCTCCTATATCTTAATGGGCATATCAAGCACGACAGTGATCATGCTGCGCTCAGTCGGAGCCGTCAAAATCGCGATTCTTGTTTATATATCATCCCTGCTGACCAATGTGTTTTTCAATTGGATGCTTATTTTCGGCAATCTCGGCGCGCCGGCGCTAAAAATCCAGGGCGCCGCAATCGCGACCTGTATGTCGCGTGTTGTTGAGATCATTATTGTGTTTGTCTATATGTTCCGGGTGGAAAAAAAGATCGGGTACAAGATCAAATACCTTTTTATAACAAAGATTTCAATGCTCAGGGAGTTTGTTAAAAACGCCGGGCCTGTCGTCGTCAACGAGTTGCTGTGGGGCCTCGGCAGCGCGACCATCGCCGTTATCATCGGGCGTATGGGTATGGAATTTACAGCAGCAAACAGCAT